>NZ_JCAKNE010000022.1:0-92499 GCF_059515965.1 Propioniciclava sp. LT432
GCGGCAGAACCGGATGTGCGTCACTTCGTCGCTGGTGCGCTGAACTGGAACGAGCCGCCCCCTGCCGGGGCGGCTCGTGTGCTGGTCTCAGCAGGTGACTGTGTTGTTGGTGATGGTGCAGTGCTCCCGGTCCGCCTGGTCCTGGATGGGCTGGGGAATGCTGTCGACGAGCCGCCGTTTGATGGTCTGTTCGGTGCTGATGGTGGGTCCGACGACGGGGATGAAGGTGGTTTCGGTGATTTCGCCGAGGACCTGGCCGGTGTCGGGGTCGATGACGAGGGATTGGTGGCCGCCGAAGGCGTCGTGGCGGCCGATCCCGACGCCGGTGTGTCCGGTCGACAAGGTGACGGAGTCGTCGGTCAGGGTGGTGCCGGGGATGGTGCGGAGCACCTCGTAGAGGGCGGAGCGGAGATCGGCGGGCACCAGCCCGGAGTTCAGGACGTCTGCCACGGCGGTGAAGGCCTGGTCGTCGGGGTTGTTGCCGTGGCCTTGGTTGTCGGCGTAGAGCCTGTCACGCAGGGCCTGGGTGTCGCGGGGCAGTGAGGCGAGCCAGGTGGGTGAGGGCTGGTTCCAGCTGGCGGGGATCTGCTCCGGGGTGAGGTTCGTGGTCCACACGGCCGTCTTGGTGTACGGGGTGGTGCGGTCTGCGGGGGTGCCGAGGAGTTGGTGTTCCACGGTGGTGGGTTCGCGGATGAACCAGCTGGGACGTTTCCCGTCGACGGCGACGTAGTCGGTGTTGGTGGTGCGGGTCAGCCACACGCGGGTGTCGAGGCCGGCGTATTCGGTGACCAGGCTGGTCCCGCTGGAAGTGAGTTCCCAGTACTGGCCCGGCCGGCTGACGGGATCGGTGGCCCTGATCGCAGCTTGGGCCAGCAGTTCGGACGCGTGCGCGGTCGCTGCGCCGACCGCCACGGACTGGTAGCCGAGCCCGCCGACGACCAGGGCGGCGGACGCGGCCACCAAGACCCGGATGATCCTCTGCCCACTGTGTCTGGGGGTGGGGATTGCGGTGATGGCGTCGTGCAGGATCCGGTCACGTTCGGTGGCGGTGAACGCGGGCGTGTGGGCGGCGGGGTCGTGCTGACGAAGTTGATCTTCAAATTGTGTGGTCATGGCGTGTCCTAGCGGGTGGCGGAGCAGGGTTCGGTGGCAGGCGCGCGCCGCAACGGAGCGGCGGTGGTGCTGGCCTGGTAGAGCTGTTGCGCTCGTTGACGGGCCCGGAGGAGGCGAGTGCGGGCGGCTCCTGGGGTGATGTCGAGCACGAGGGCGATCTCGGCGGGGGTGAGTTGTTCCCAGACGGTGAGGCGGAGGACTTCGGCGTCGGTGTCGTCGAGGCGGTCGAGCAGGTCATCGACGAGGCTGCGCGCCTGTTCTTCAGCCGAGGGTGCCGCCGCTGGTGGCAAGGTCGTCTCGAGGGCGTGCTGCAGGGAGGCCCGACGCGCTTCGCTGCGATAGTGGTGAAGGATGACGTTCCGGGCGGTCTGGTACAGCCACGGCAGCGCGGGGTCGGGGACGTACTCGCGTCGCCGCCACGCGGTGGCGAAGACGTCGGCGACGATGTCGTCGGCGTTGCTGGCGGCCACTCTGCGCACGGCGAACGCTCGCAACTGGGTGGCGTGGCGGTCGAACAGGAGTTCCAGCCAGTCGCGCTCCCGAGCGGGCCGTTGATGTCTCATACCCAGTAGTTCCCGCCCGACGTCGAAACGTCACACGGCGGCGCGCTGGCGCACCGAGATCCCGCCGCTACGCCCACCTGCCGGGGTGCGGGCAGGCTGTCCGGTACGACCTGGGTGTTCACGGGGCGAGGAGTCCGAGGGGGACGACGCCGATCCCGTCGGGACGCCGATAGGCGTTCGGGCCGGTGTTGACGACGATGGCGTCCAACAGCTGGTCGCCCATGCGGTCGGCCAGCCAGTGGAGGTGTTTGGTGTCGGCATCGGTGACGGTGTTGGCCAGCTTGACCTCAACAGCCACAGCGCGGCCGTCGTCGCGGACGACCACCAGGTCAACCTCGTGGTCGCCGTTACGGGTCCGTAGGTGACCAATGGTGGCCTCGGCCGCCTGAGCGGGAACCCGGACGCACAGGGTCACCAATGATTCGAACAGGTGCCCCAGGATGCTGCCCGTTTGGGGTCCCACCGCCGTCCCGGCGCCATCCAACAGGGCTTCCCGGGTCAGGCCGAGAAGGCGGGCGGCGAGCGCCGGGTCGGCCAGATGGTGCTTCGGGGTCTGACCCAGCCGGGTCAACAGACTCCCCGAGGGCGCCCACGCCGGCACCGGATCCAGCAGCCACAAGCCGGTCAGCACGTCCCGGTAGGCGATCGACGTGGACCGGGCCGGCTTGTCGCCCTGACCCGGCGTGGCGGCGTCCAGGATTTGCGCGTAACTGGCCGTGGTCGACGTGGCCGCGGCGTAGGCCCGCAACCACTTCAGCATCGCCTCGGGTTTGCGCACTGCCAGCCCTTGTTCGGGCACGTCCCGATCGACCGCGTTGTGCAGGTAGGAGTCGAGCTGGAACCTTCGCGACCGCCCCGCCAGGGGTCGGATCGCGGGGAACCCCGAGGCGACGATCTCCTCCACGTAGTCACTCAAGGTCAAGGGACACGACCCGGTCAGCGACCCACGGCGTCCCGACAGCAGGTCGCGCAGGCTCACCGTCGGCTCGGACACGCCACGTTCGGACAGGGTCATGGGACGCATCCGCAACCGGCCGATCCGGCCGGCCCCGGAATGGGCGGTGGCCCCCGGCGCGGGGGTGGCGCTGCCGGCCAACAAGAACTGCCCGCCCGCCGGGTTGGCATCCACGGCACGCCTGACCACATCCCACACTTCGGGGACCTTCTGCCACTCATCGATCAACAGAGGACGCCCACGCCCCAACACCTGCTCCGGTTCGGCGGCGATCGACTCCCGGACGGCCTTGGAATCCAACCGCACCACCCCGGCGACCCGCTGCCCGGCGGTCGTGGTCTTCCCGACCCCCTTGACGCCGTCGATCGCGATCGCTGGAACCTGGCCGAATAGCTCATCCAACTCGTCGTCCAGGATGCGGCGTGCATACTCCATGAAGCAACCATACAAGAAGCAGGATTCGAATCAGTCATCTAGCAGGGCTGGAATCAGACACATCGCAGGAACGCGCACCGGCATATGCGCGTTCTCATGCACATCCCTCGACGACCGCTACTGGGCAGTTGAGTGATGACACGCCCATCCCCGTGAGGTTGCTACTCTCGAGGTTGGCGTCCGCCACTGGCTCACTCCAGGTGGACGTACGCAACTGGCCCATTGGGAGTGCGCTGACTCTGGTCAGCTTCGAGTCTGGAATGGACGCCTGTCGGCCGAGCAGTGGATTTCCGGTCAAGGTCCATCGCCGGCGGCGGTATCGATTGGCGCGGAAGTCGAGCTGCGACCGGGTCGCTCACACCCAGATCCACGTCGACCCCCACGCCAATGACAGCACCAGGCCGCAGTGACCCGAAAGGCCGCGGCCATCACTCGGTCGGGCCGGCGAGTTCCAGTGCGATCTGTGTGGCCCAGGCGTCAATGTCGTCCCAGTCGCGGAAGTCGCCCTCGGGCAACAGGTCGCGCGAGGCCGGCATGGCGCGCGTGAGCCGTTCGCCGAGCCCGACCGGCTTCTGGGCCGGATCGAAGGCGCCGAAGAACACTCGTTCCCCGCGTGGCGACAGCTCTCGGGTCAACTCATCGAACTCCTGGGGCCGGGCGTCGGCCCGCACGTCCTTGCCCTCGTCGTCCACGTCCGCCGTGCCGAGCGGGCCGCTGCTGAACAGCCACACCGGCCGCTGGGCGAGCGCCGCTTGGTGCCGGCGGGCGAACTGGAGAGCGGGCTTGAGCCAGTGGAACATGTACGCGGCCCCACCGAGCACAACCGCGTCGTAGCCCTCGACGGGACCCGCCTCCTCGACCGACACGGCGTCCGCCGTGTGGCCGTGCGCTGCGAGAGTGGCGGCGATCCGCTCGGCGATCCCCGCCGTGGAGCCGTGCCGGGTGGCGTACGCCACGAGTACCTTCATGATCTCTGTCCTTTCACTGTGGTGACGTCGTCGCCGTCCGGCACGCGTCTCGCGCCCGAGCGGCGATCGTGGCCAGAATCGACAGGGCCACGGCTGCCACGAAGACCGGAAGTATCCAGGCGTCGCTGACGCCCACGGTGACGTCGAGGAGCGGCATCCCCGGCACCAGGGCCAGCCAACCGCCCATCGCGGCGGCGAGCAGCCACCCGGACGCCCCGCCGAGTCCGCGCCACCACCCGCTGGTTCGATCCGCCGGACGCCGCCGCACCCATCCCGCCGGAATGCTCAGGGCCACGCCGATCAGGGGTGGCCCGAAACCGCCCCCCACGAGGAACAGGACACCCGACAACACCAGCAAGTCCCGCCGGGGGTGCGCGCCCCGGTCGATGTACCAGGACCGCACCGCGAAGCCGGCGGCCACCACGAGCGTGAGGACGCCCGCGGCCACCGGGTGAGGGAGCAGCGTGAATGCCGGCTCACCGTTCTCGATGCGGAAGAGGCGGCTGTCCGGCCACGACTGGATCATGGGCCCAGCCAGCGCGCGATCGCCCTGCAGGACTTCTCCCAAGCCGTGTTCAGCGCCCATCGCGGCCACCATGAGGCCGAGCACCTGCACCAGCCGCCGGGTGGCCGGCTGGGGGGAAGCCTTGTAGCGAAGGGGGGGCGCCCTCGACGGTGTGGGTGACCATGGCAGCGATCTCCTGCGGTCAATGTTACGCCGAATCACGGCGCTGGGTGGAGGAGGGGAGAGGCGTTCGTCCAAGTCAGGAGGACTCACTGGCTGACCTGACAAGATGGGGCCATCGACCCTGATCCACCCGAGAGGTACCAGTCACCGTGAAGACCCGCATGCTCGCCGTCGCCGGTGCCGCGGTGCTCACGGCGTCCGCTCTGGCAGGGATCGCGCTCGGCTCGTCCCTCCTGAACCCCGGCGCCACCACCGTGTCCGCCACCCCGGCGCCCGCGACCGCGGACGTGACGCCGATCGGCCCAGCGACGCCGGAGGCCGCTCTCGGAAGTCCCACGCCGACCACCACGCCCGAGCAGGCGCCCAGCCCGTCCCCGGCGTCCACCACGCCACAGCCGTCACCCAAGCTGAGCAGGAGCCCCACCCCCAAGGCGCGGGCGTCCGCTGCTCCGTCGGCCAAGGCCACCAGCAAGGCGACGACCAAGCCGACGCCGGCCAAGACCGCGACGTCCAAGCCGGCTCCCAGCCTGACGTACGTCACGTCGATCACCCCGGTGCAGGGTGGCGTCACGATCCGGGACGGCTGGAACGGCACCCGGGTCTACCTCGTGCGCAAGCACTTCGGGATCGACGGCCCCACGTCGAAGATGGGCACCTACGACGCCACGACCAGGGCGAAGGTGACGGCCTTCCAGCAGGAGCGGGGGCTGCCCGCCACCGGCGAGGTCGACGAGGCCACGTGGAACGCCCTCGACACCGGCTACGCGTGGACGATCGACGCCTACCAGGTCAAGCCCCGGCTCCCCCTCTCGGCGAGCGCGGCGCAGCGCACCGACACGATGATCGAGTACGCGCTCGCCCAGAAGGGGTCGCGCTACACGTGGGGCGGGGCGGGGCCGTACGAGCTGGGGTACGACTGCTCGGGCCTGGTGCTGCAGGCCATCTACGCAGCCGGGTACGACCCGCAGCCCATCAACGTGGTCAAGCACGCGGAGCCGACCTATCGAACCTCGGGGGAGTTGTACCGGCACGGGAACTTCCAGAGCATCCCCATCAAAGATCGCCAGCGGGGGGACCTGATCTTCTTCGGCAACGCGTCCGGCGTCGTGCACCACGTGGCGATCTACCTGGGCGACGGGATGATGATGGAGTCCTACGGCGCCACCGCGGGCGTCCGCCGCTACACCGCCCAATACGGCTCCAGCTACGTGCTTCCCTACGCCAAACGCGTATTTCGATGATGGCCCTTCCCTGCGCCGGGAACCCATCACCTAGACTCGGGCCAAGCTGAGCCGGAGGTCGTCCCCCATGACCGAGATGTCCGCCAAGACGAAGAACGAGACGAAGAAGCGTCCGCTGCGCCGCGTCCTGATCGGTGTGGTCGCGCTCGTCCTCGCCGCGGTGCTGGGCGTCGGAGGGTTCTACCTCTGGTCGGTGAACCAGGCGCTCACGGCGATGCCGCGCGAGGACCTCATGCCCGATGACTCCCCGCTCCAGATGGACGCCGACGTGGACCAGGCACCCAACCTGGGCACCGCCGAGGGCGAGGCGTCGTCGGGAGAGGGCGAGATCCCCATCACGAACGAGGACATCCCCAGCATCGAGGGCGGCATCGCCGACCCGGGCGGCAGCATCAACCCGGGGCGTCCGGGTCTCGGGGCGCCCGGTTCGCTCAACTACCTGCTCCTCGGCTCGGACTCCCGTGGATCCGACCGCGGCCGCAGCGACGTGATGATCCTCGCCCACGTCCCCCCGGGCCACGACAAGGTGTACCTGATCTCGTTCACCCGCGACATGTGGGTCACCATCCCCGGCCGGGGTGCGGCCAAGATCAACGCCGGCTACGCGTACGGCGGCGTCCCCCTGGCCGTCCGGACCGTCGAGAACCTCATCAACACCCGCATCGACCACGCGGTGATGATCAACTTCACCGGCTTCTCGGGGCTCACCACGGCCCTGGGCGGCGTGACCGTCACCAACAAGCACGCGACCCCCGGCTTCCCGAAGGGTCAGATCACGGTGTCGGGCGACGCGGCTCTGAAGTACGTCCGCGAGCGCTACAACGTGCCCGGAGGTGACCTCGGACGCGCGGAGCGCCAGCGCGCAGTGGTCCAGGCGATCCTGGCCAAGATGCTGTCGGCGGACGTCCTCGCCAACCCCGCCAAGTTCAACGACGTGGTCGGACGGCTCGGCCAGTTCTTCACCGTGGACTCCGGACTCACCAACGACAAGATCTACAGCACGGCCGTCAGCATGCGGATCACGGGGAGCGGCGACATCATCAGCATGCAGGCCCCCATCGCCGGCTTCGGCCGCAGCCGCGGCGGCCAGTCCATCAACCTCGTCGATTGGCCCCGGATGCGGGCGATGGCGGACGCCATCCGGACTGGACGGATGGCGTCCTACCCGCGCTGACGGTCAGGAACCCTTGGGCTCGAACCTCGCCTGGAAGAACCGCAGGTACTTCGGCTCGTGCACCATCGTGAGGCCCTTCACGGATTCGCGGTGCTCCCAGCACTCCTTCACCGACTCGGCAACGACGTCCATGTGCGCCTGCGTGTAGACCCGCCGCGGGATCGTCAGCCGGACGAGCTCGAGCTTGGGGTGGTGGTTCTCGCCGGTCACCGCGTCCCGGCCGGCCGAGACGATGCCGCGTTCCATCGAGCGGACTCCCGACTCCAGGTACAGCTGCGCGGCCAGCATCTGCGCCGGGAACTCCTCCTGGTCGAGGTGCGGGTAGAACCCCCGGGCGTCCAGGAAGATGCCGTGCCCACCGACGGGCCGCACGAACGGGATCCCCCACTGCTCCAGCAGCATGCCGAGGTAGCGGACCTGCCCCACCCGCGACTTCATGTGGTCGTCGTTGAGCGACTCCCTGATGCCGATCGCCATCGCCTCCATGTCGCGGCCGGCCATGCCACCGTAGGTGTGCAGGCCCTCGTACACGACGACCAGGTTGCGGGCCTCCTCGAACACCTCGGGGTCGTTCGTGGAGAGCCAGCCCCCGATGTTGACCAGCGGGTCCTTCTTCCCGGACATCGTCGCGCCGTCGGAGTGGGAGCAGAACTCCTTCAGGATCGCGGCGATGGGCTTGTCCGCGTAGCCCTCCTCGCGTTCCTGGATGAACAGCGCGTTCTCGACGGCGCGCGTGGCGTCCAGATAGATCGGGATGCCGTACCGCGACGTCACCTCACGGACGGCCCTCATGTTGGCCATCGAGATCGGCTGGCCGCCGGCCATGTTCACGGTGGCGGCCACGCAGACGTAGGGGATGGCGTCCGCCCCCACCTCGTCGATGAGCCGCTGCAGCTTGTCGAGGTCGACGTTCCCCTTGAACTCGAACTCCGACGAGGTGTCATGCGCCTCGTCCACGATGATGTCGTGGAAGGTCGCCCCGTTGCGCTCCTGGTGGAACCGGGTGGTCGTGAAGTACATGTTCCCGGGCACGTGGTGTCCCGGCCGGATCAGCACCGACGACAGGATGTTCTCCGCACCGCGCCCCTGGTGGGTGGGGACGAGGTGCTCGTGGCCGTAGCACTCCTTGACGGTCTGCTCGAGGTGGTAGAAGTTCTCGCTGCCCGCGTACGCCTCGTCGCCCAGCATCATCCCGGCCCACTGGCGATCGCTCATGGCGTTGGTGCCCGAGTCGGTCAGCAGGTCGATGTAGACGTCCCGGCTGTGCAGGAGGAAGGTGTTCCAGCCGGCTTCGGCCAGCGCTTGTTCGCGGTGCTCGCGGGTCGTCATGTACAGGGGCTCGACGACCTTGATCTTGTAGGGCTCGGCCCAACTGCGGCGGTCCTGCTGCTGGCCCATCGTGTGCAGCGAGGAGGGGCGACGTTGCTCATCCATGGCCCGACACTAGGCCCGCGCCCGGTCGCGCCGGGAGGGCGGCGTCCGCCTCAACAGTTCAGTTGAACCGTCACTTGCCTCCGGTGAACGGCTGGTCGCGGTACTTCGCGTAGTAGGCGTCCATGGTGCCGGTGCGGATCGCCTTGCCCATCTCCTCCAGCTGCGGCTCGTTGACGATGTCGATCGACTGGCCGTCGGCCGACGTGCCGAAGCCCGAGATCGGCGCCTGCAGGATCACGATGTCGTCGCCCGAGTTCACCCTCATGCTGGTCGCGGTGCTGAAGATCACCTCGTTGGTGAGCCCCTCGTCGACCGTGAAGTACTGGCCGAGCTGGCCCATCACGTTGTTGAAGGTCACCGGGTTGGCCAGCACGTTGCCCGTCATCATCTTCATCAGGATCGCCTTGACCGTGGCGCGTTGGCGCTCCGCCCGGTCCAGGTCACCCCCCGGCAGCCCGTGGCGCTGGCGGACGTACGTCAGCGCCTCGTCGCCCTGGATCGTGATCTCGCCCTTCGGCCACCTGTACTCCCCCACGCTCGAGGCGACCCGGTTGTTCACGGTCACGCCGCCCAACTCCTCGGTCAGGCCCATGAAGCCCTCGAAGTCGATCTTGGCCGCGTGGTCCATCCGGACGCCGACGAGCGACTCCAGCGTGCGCGTGGCCAGGGCGTCGCCGCCGTACGCGTACGCGGCGTTGATCTTCGCGTACCCCCGCCCGGGGACCTCGACCCACATGTCACGCGGGAAGGACACGACGTAGACCTTGTCGCGGCCCGGGGGCACGTGGGCCAGCATCAGCACGTCGCTGCGGCCCCGGTCACCCTCGGCGCGGGAGTCGCTGCCCATCAACACGTAGTTGAACGAGCCGGACGCGGTGGCGTCCGCCGCCGGACGGTTCGGGTCGTCGGCCGGCAGCAGCGAGTTCGTGCGGCTCATGTCGTTCGCGGTCGACCACACGCGCCAGACGTAGAAGCCTGCCACGATGAGCGCCAGCGCCGTGATGATGCCGATGACGGTGAAGGACCACGCGAGGAAGCCCCGCTTCCCGCGAGCCTCCTCGGCCACGCGGCGACCCGCGGTCATGCCCCGAGGCCCGCGGGTCGGACACCCAAGGAGTCGGTGGCCGCCGCCCACGTCCGCGCGGCCGCCTCACGCGCATCGCGCCGACGGCTGACGAGGACGACCGCACCGACGGCGAGCGCCGAGGCGATGACTGCTGCTGCTCTCACGGCGGCCATTGTAGGGGGGCCTACGCTTGTGACGATGAGCATGGTGGACGTCGTCTTCCCGCCGGGCGCCTCCCAGCGCGATTGGGTGGCGGACGGCATCCTCGCCGTGTCCTTGACTTTCGTCTCGGTCGTCCCCTACATCGTCGGGCTCTCCGAGCCCATCCAGTACGCCGGGCTGGTCGCCCTGTCGGCCTCGATGACCCTGCCCCTGGCCCTGCGACGCCATGCGCCCCTGGCGATGCTCGCCCTGTGCACGCTCGCGGGTGTCTTCCAGCTCGTGCTGGTGCCCGTGCCCACCGTGTCGCTCGTCGCCGTGCCGGTGGTCGCCTACAGCGTCGCCCGCTGGATCCCGGGACCGCTCGCCCGATCCGTCATCGTGATCGGCGCGTTCGCGTCCGTCCTGGGCCCGATGAGGTGGGTGCCGGGGTCCGACTCCAACCCGAGCGCCGACGTGCTCTTCTGGGGCGCCTGCCTCGGCGCCGTCCTGACGCCCTACGCCATCGGACGCCGCAGCCGCGAGGTGGCCGAGGCGCGCGCCCACCAGGTGCAGGCCGCCGAGGAGCGCTACCAGATGCTACTGGCCGAGCGTGAGCAACAGACCAAGCTGGCCGAGGCGTCCACGCGGGCGATGATCGCCCGCGAACTGCACGACATCGTCGCCCACTCGCTGTCCGTGATGATCGTGCAGGCCGAGGGCGGACGGGCAGCGGCCACCCGCAAGCCCGAAGTGGCGGCGGAGGCCCTCGACACGATCGCCGAGATCGGCCGCGAGGCCCTGCACGAGATGCGCCGCATCGTCGGGGTGCTCCGGTCCGATCCCCACTCCCCTGAGCCGGCCACCTACGCGCCTATGCCGACCCTCCGCGACATTCCCGAACTCGTCTCGCGCACGTCCGATCGTGCGCGGCTCGTCGTCCAAGGGACGCCCTACCCCGTCCCCCAGGCGCTCGCGCTCACGTTGTACCGGGTGGCGCAGGAGGCGCTGACGAACTTCCTGAAGCACGCCGGTCCGGACGCCCATGCCACGGTGACGCTGACCTGGGGGCGGGCCGCCATCACCGTGGACGTCGTGGACGACGGCGAGGGCATCGACCACCCGACGGACGGCGGCGGCAACGGCTTGCGCGGCATGTACGAGCGGGTCACGTCGATGGGTGGCACGCTGTCGGCAGGGCCCCGCGCCGGACGCCCCGGCTTCCGGGTCACCGCGACGATCCCGGTGCACGGCAACGGAACACCCCCTCCCCGAAGGAGTTGACCCATGACCATCCGCGTCTTCCTCGCCGATGACCAGGCGTTGGTGCGCAGCGGTTTCCGCATGCTCATCGACTCCGAGGACGACCTCAAGGTGGTCGGCGAGGCGCCCGATGGGGCGGAGGCCGTCCGCGCCCTGGTGGCCGATCCCGCGGACGTCGTGCTCATGGACATCCGCATGCCCGTCATGGACGGCGTCGAGGCGACCCGCCGCATCATCGACGCCCACCTCGGCACGAAGGTGCTCGTCCTGACCACCTTCGACCTGGACGAGTACGCGTTCGCGGCGCTGAAGGCGGGGGCGTCCGGGTTCCTGTTGAAGGACGCCCGTCCGGCCGACCTGCTGAACGCGATCCGCAACGTCGCCGCCGGGGACGCCGTGGTCGCGCCCTCGACGACCCGGCGGTTGCTGGACCACGTGGCACCAACCCTGTCCCCAACGCCCGGTGAGCACGACCCGCGACTGGCGCTGCTCACCGAGCGTGAGCGGGAGGTGTTGCTCGAGGTGGCTGCCGGAGCGACCAACGCGGAGATCGCCCGCAACCTGTTCATGGCCGAGGGCACCGTGAAGACCCACATCGGCCGACTGCTCACGAAGCTCCAGGCCCGGGACCGGGTCGGCCTGGTGCTGTTCGCCTACGAGAACGGGCTCGTCGGTCGCTGAGTCACGCGGCCAGCTGGTCGACCAGGTCACCCGCCACCGCCCGGAGCGCCCGGACGCCCTTGGAGCAGCGCCAGCGCACGGCGTCCGGTGACGTGCCGAGGACCGCGGCGGCGTCCCTGCTCGTCCGACCGGCCACGTACACCGCCTCGAGCGTGCGCTGCGTGAGGCCGTCGATGGCCCCGAGCCGGACGCCGGCGTCCAGCACCGTCGTGGCGTCGGCCAGGGGGTCCAGGACGGGAATGGGTAGCCCCCGGGCCGCCCGGGGGACGGCGCCCTTGACGGACTTGAGCGTGTCGAGGGCAAGGTTGGCGGCGATGCGACGCGGACGCCGCGCCAGCGGGTAGGTCGCGATGCGGATCCACAGGGCGGCGAGGTAGTCGTCGAACTCGGCCGTGGCGTCCCGCGCCGCCATCAGCACCATCTTCGGGAGCATGGCCTGGACGACCACGCGTCCGGCCCTGCCATCGCCTTCGTGCTGGAGCAACAACAGCGCCCCAAGCACGTGATCCGGCTCGCGGCGGATGCCGGCGAGGAGGTCGGCGAAGGAGCCCCCCGGGAGCGAGGCCGTGCGGCCCTCAGGGAAGGTGGCCGGCCATGCGGGTGGGACGGCTCGATCCGCCAGGTCGTGCCACTCGGCGTTGAGGAGGGCGAGGGTGTGGGACATGCCTGGGTGCGTCATGCCCCGAGGTTCTCGGGCCGGTGTTGTCCGGGTTGTTGTCCGCGAAGCCGTCAGTGTTGCCCGTAGTCGCCACCGAAGATGTCGACTTGGTGACGAATCGGTGGCAACTGCCTGCAACCATGGATCGGCCGGACCCACCCACTTAATCTCAGAATTGCCCGGGGGGCTGCAGGTTGGGGTGCCGCAGTCCCTCGGCGCCGTTTCTCCGTATGGGCACCCGCTTCGGGTCACTCCCCGTCGAGCACGCGCTCCAGGAAGTCCACCAAGTCGCCGCTCTCGCCGTCGCGCCCACCGCGTCCGACCACCAACTCGGGTTGCGACGCCTCGAGTTTGACGCCGGTGAAGCGGCTGAAGGCCGATGACGGGACGGTCAGGACGTACCACTCGCCGCCCTCGCCGATCGCGATGGTGCGCTTCTTGTTCACGTACCAGCCGACCTTGTCGGTCCTGACCTGACGCCCGTCCAACTGGTTCGCCCGCAGGCGTTCGGGCGCGATGCCGCGCTCGCGGACCCGGACGAGGAAGTCGTGGATGATCGCCTGCGCGGCCTGGGCCTCTCCCCGGCGCGCGGACGCCGCCAGGTCGGCCATGCGGCGGGCCGCCTCCCCTCGATCTGCGGGTTGGCCTGCGGGAACGTCCTCGGACATGGGCCCATGCTAGGTGCTGCAACCGGCACACCGGCAGGGCCTGTGGCCCTAGCGTTGAGGGGTGACCGGCTCACTGACCGTCCGCCTCGAGGAGGCCGTCGCTCCCTTCGTCCTCGCCGTCGACGTCGGGTCGACCGGCACCCGCGCGGGGATCCACGACGCGCTCGCGCGTCCGGTGAAGAGGTTCAGGTCGAAGGTTCCCCACGCGTTCACCACCATGGCGAACGGCACCTCGACGATCGACCCCGACCAGGTCACCGCCGAGGTCCGGGAGGTCATCGGGGACGCCCTGACCGGCTTCCCCCATCCCGTCGCCGCCGTCGCGATCGACACGTTCGCCTCGTCGCTGGTCGGGGTGGACGCCTCGGGCGCGGCCATCACCCCGTGCTACACGTACGCCGACTCCCGCTCGGCGCCCCAGGTCAACTACCTCAAGAGCATCCTCGACGAGGACGACACCCAGCAGCGCACCGGCACCCGGCAGCACACCGGCTACCTGCCCTCGCGCTTCCTGTGGCTGAAGCAGAACGACCGGGCCACCTTCGACCGGGTGCGCACCTGGATGAGCTTGGGCGAGTACGCCTGGCTCCGGATCATCGGGACGACCGCGGCAGGCACCTCCACGGCGGCGTGGACGGGGATGCTCAACCGTCGCGAGGGGACGTGGGACGCCGAGATCCTGGCCTTGGTCGGCGTCGGGGTCGAGCGGTTGTCCCCCATCGCCTCACCGGCGGAGCCGCTGACCCCGGTCACGTCCGTCTCCGCTGCTTGGCCCCAGCTGTCGGACGCCGTGTGGTTCGCCCCCATCTCGGACGGGCACAGCCAGTCCATCGGCGCGGGGTCGGTGGATTCGTCCCGGATGGTGCTCTCGGCGGCCACGTCGGGCGCCATGCGGGTGCTCGTCCAGGGTGATCTCGACAACCTGCCCCGCGGCCTGTGGTGCAACCGCATCGACGAACGCTCGTCGATCCTGGGCGGCGCGTTGAACGATGTCGGACGCGCGGTGACCTGGCTGGAGTCGACGCTGCGGTTGCCCGGCCAGGAGGAACTGGCCGCTCTCCTGCTGTCCGACCCGGTCCCCGGGCTGCCCGTGGTGCTGCCCTGGTTCTCCGGCGAGCGGTCCACCGGCTGGGTGGGCGAGGCCCGCGCGGTCCTCCAGCGGGTGTCGGCCGCTACCACGGCGTCCGACCTCTACCGGGCGACGGTCGAGGGCGTGGCGCTCTCGTACGTCCGGATGTTGAAGGAGCTCGTCACGGTGGCGGGGCCGCCGTCCGAGATCGTCGCGACCGGACGCGTCACCAACGACCTGCCGGGCCTCATGCAACTCGTCGCGGACGCCTCCGGGCTCCCCGTGACGCCGTTGACCCTGAGGCGTTCGACCCTGCGCGGGACGGCGCTGCACACGCTGCCCGTCGTCGCGCCGGGTGTGGCACCGGCCCCAGTACCCTCGGGCGAGTCCTTCCAGCCACACCCCGAACGCCTCGGGTACTACCACCGCCGCAGCGAGCGGTTCCAGGTGCTCTACGACAAGGTCATCGCGCACGCGAACTGACGTGCGGCGTCGCTCGGCAGCTCAGCGTCGCTAGCAGCTCATCGTCGGCCGGACCGCCGTGGCCCCCTTGTTCCGGCAGACCCCCAGCCCACGGTTGCCGAGGCCGCTCTTCATCTGGCCGATCGCCGTGCCGTTGAAGGCGTTCCACTGCATGTGCATCAACACCGTGTCGCCCGCACGGGTGTTGGCGACGACGTACGACACGACGGACGACTGCGACTTGCCCTCCCAGTCACGGGTGTCGACGTTCCACGTCCAGATGCGCATGCCGCGGTCGGCGTAGGCCTTCTTCACCGTGTAGGTGTTGTAGGCGCCGTAGGGCGGGCGTCCGTAGTTGGCCTGCACCCCAGGGGCGCCGAGCTGGTAGTACACCGATGCGTAGCTGAGGGTCGTGAGCTTGGGGTGCGAGATCGTGTGGTTGAACACGTAGTGGCCGTGCGCCCGCGCGAACGCGGCGTCGAACCGCCCGGCGGTGATGCAGTTGCCGGTGGGGAAGAGCGACAGCGCGATGCCCTGGCGTTCCGCCGCGAGGACGGTCTCCTTGAACGCGGCGAGGCTCTTCGGGCAGTCGTCGAAGGCGAGCACCACGTAGGAGGACGTGTTCGCGCCGCGCTGGACGTTGTAGGTGGAGCCGCCGCTGGTCGAACCCGTGGAGCCGGTGACCAGCGCCGTCCAGGTCTTGGGACCGACGAGGCCGTCGACCACCAGGGAGGCGCCCTGCTGGAAGCGCCTCACGGCGCCGTCCGTGGCGGGGCCGAAGATGCCGTCGGCGCCATACGAACCGACGGAGTAGCCCTTGGCGATGAGGGCGTTCTGGAGAGTGCGCACGCACGACCCCGTGTCGCCCTTCCGCAGGAGCGGTCGGCTGGCGACCGGCGTGGAGGCCGAACAGTACTTGACGGCTGCGGAAGCCTCGGGGACGGGCCCCACCACCATGAATGCTGAGGTGATCAGCGCGAGGGAAACGACTCCCCGGAGCAGCCGGGCGAGGGCGGACATGCCTGCTCCTTCGAGGAGGGCCGGGCAAGTTTTGCTCGGTATCCCATTCTACGTCTGACTAGCGCCGAAAGCGCCCCCCGCTGGCGTCCAGAGGGTCAGCCGTTCAGCAACGTCGCGAAGTCGGGGACGTTCGCGAACTCGTCGGCGTAGTCATCAGCCGGATGGCTGGCGACCAGCTCGGCGAACTCAGCACCCGCACGGGTGACCCGGCGCATGAGGCCCGAGTCGCTGGTCCCCCAGTCCTCCGTGGCCGCGAAGACGCCCGTGGGGGCGACGGCCGCCTTCAGGTAGAAGAACATCGGCAGCATGGCCTGGTCGATCGCCAGGCTGTGCCGCGCCGTGCCACCGGTGGCGGCCATCAGGACCGGACGCCCCTTGAGCACCCCCTCGTCGAGCAGGTCGAAGAACAGCTTGAACAGGCCGTTGACCCCGGCGTTCAGCACGGGGCTGACCGCGATGACGCCCGCGGCGGTCCCGACCAGGTCGAAGGCGGCCTTCAGCTTCTTCGACGGCACGTGGGACGTGTAGTAGGTGGCGAGTTCGACCGCCAGGTCGCGGAGTTCCAGGACCTTGACCTCGGGCGCGGGCGTCCCGTTCGGGGCCAGGGCCTGGACTGTGGCGTCCGCAAGGCGGTCGCCGAGCATGCGCGAGCTGGACGGCGAACCCATGCCCGCCGTGACGACGAGGAGGTGGCTCATGAGGTGCTCCTTCAGTTCTCGTAGGGGGACTTGCCGGTGACGTCGTCGACGCCCACGGTGTGGTGCTCGTGCAGGGTGCCGGCCTCGCGTGCCTTGGCGACCAGGGACGCGTGGGTCGGCGCCTCCGGGATGTCGGCCGGACGACCCTCCGCGTAGCCCTTGCGCATCTGGGGCAGGATCTCGCCGAGCAGGTCGAGCTGCTCGAGGACCGTCTTGAGCGGCAGGCCCGCGTGGTCGATCAGGAAGCCCTGGCGCTGGTAGTGACCCACATGTTCGGTCATGTCGAGGTAGCGCTCGAGCACCTGCTGCGGCGAACCGACGGTCAGCGGCGTCATCTCGGTGAAGTCCTCCATCGAGGGACCGTGTCCGTAGACCGGCGCGACGTCGAAGTACGGGCGGAACTCGTTGATCGCGTCCTGGCTGTTCTTGCGCATGAAGAACTGGCCGCCGAGGCCCACGATCGCTTGGTCGGCGCGGCCGTGGCCGTAGTGCTCGAAGCGCCGGCGGTACAGGTCGACCATCTGGGCGGTGTGCTCGATGTTCCAGAAGATGTTGTTGTGGAAGAAGCCGTCACCGTAGTAGGCGGCCTGTTCGGCGATCTCGGGAGTGCGGATCGAGCCGTGCCACACGAAGGGGGCGACGCCGTCCAGCGGACGCGGGGTCGAGGTGAAGCCCTGCAGCGGCGTCCGGAACTTGCCCTGCCAGTTGACGACGTCCTCGGTCCAGAGCCGGCGCAGCAGCGCGTAGTTCTCGACGGCCAGCGCGACGCCCTGGCGGATGTCCTTGCCGAACCAGGGGTAGACCGGGCCCGTGTTGCCACGGCCGAGCATGAGGTCCACGCGACCGTCGGCCAGGTGCTGCAGCATCGCGAAGTCCTCGGCGATCTTGACCGGGTCGTTGGTCGTGATCAGCGTGGTCGCGGTCGAGAGCAGGATCGTGTCGGTCTGCGCTGCGATGTAGGCCAGCGTGGTCGTGGGCGAGCTGCTGAAGAAGGGCTCGTTGTGGTGCTCGCCCAGCGCGTAGAAGTCGAGACCGACCTCTTCGGCGTGCTTGGCGATGGCGACGGAGGCCTTGATGCGGTCGTTCTCCGTCGGGGTGATCCCCGTCGTCGGGTCGGTGGTGATGTCACTCACCGAGAAGATGCCGATCTGCATGCCACGTCCTCCTGCTTTGTTGATGTTTCAAGTATCTCAACGCAGGAGAGGGCTCGTCCATTCCCGCAGCCCCCCGAGCGCATTTCCGGGAGCACACAACCCCAAGGATCCCTGGGGTTGTGTGCTCCCGGAAATGCACATGAGGGCACCGGCCGACCCCCTCCCCACCGCGCGACCCATCGCTCGCGGAACAGCTGGACGCCTCGGGGGCCCACCCGGCGCCTAGGGTTGGACCATGACCGACTTCGACCGTGCGCGTGACCTCATCGCCCGCTCGTCCCGGATCCTCGCTCTCACCGGCGCGGGGCTGTCGACGGCGTCGGGGATCCCCGACTTCCGTGGGCCCGACGGACGCTGGACGCGGGATCCCGACGCGGAGAAGATCTCGACCCTGTCGTACTACCTCCACGACGAGGACGTCCGCCGCAAGGCCTGGCAGGCGCGGGCCAACTCGGCACAGTGGGCGGCCATGCCGAACCCCGGACACCTGGCGCTGCTCGACCTCGAGCGCGCGGGAAAGCTCGCCGGCATCGTCACCCAGAACACCGATGGCCTGCACCTGCTGGCGGGGTCCTCGCCGGACGTCGTCCACGAGGTGCACGGCAGCGCGCGCACGTGGCGCTGCGAGGAGTGCGGCACCGAGGGGCCGATGGCGGACATGGTCGCGCGCGTGCACGCCGGCGACGACGACCCGCGTTGCCCCGAGTGCGACGGCATCACCCGGGCGACGGTGATCCTGTTCGAGGAGGCACTGGACCCCACCATGCTCAACGCGTCGGTGGCGCTCGCCGAGCAGGCCGACCTGGTCCTCGCGATCGGCACGACCCTGACCGTGCACCCGGTCGCGGGTCTCGTGCCCTACGCCTTCGGCCACTCCGCGCGGGTGGTCATCATCAACAACCAGGAGACCCCCTACGACTACCTGGCGGACGCCGTCCTGCGCGACCCCATCGAGGAGGTCCTGCCCCGCCTCGTCGCCGATGCCTGAGGGCGACGCGGTCTGGCGCGCGGCGCGCCGACTGCGCCAGGCCTTCGCCGGCGAGGTGCTGACGCGCACCGACTTCCGGTGGCCGTCCCTGGCCACCACGTCGCTGGTGGGTGCCCGGACGGTCGAGGTCGTGCCCCGCGGCAAGCACCTTCTCCACCGGGTGGAGGTGACCGGACGCGGCCCGGACGACGGCGCGTGGACCCTCCACTCCCACTTCCGGATGGACGGGACCTGGCGGGTCTGGCCCACCACGACACCGGAGCAGCGGTTCGGACGCCACACCGTCCGGGCCGTGCTGGCCACCGCACAGTGGACGGCCGTGGGTGACTCCCTCGGCATGCTCGACCTCGTCCGCACCCGCGACGAGCACACCCTGGTCGGCCACCTCGGGCCGGACGCGCTGGGCGACGACTGGGACGCCGACCGCGCCGCGACCAACCTCGCGGCGGCTCCTGGATCGATCGGCGAGGCACTCCTCGACCAGCGCAACCTGGCCGGACTGGGCACGATCTGGACCGCCGAGTCGCTGTTCGCGGAGCGCCTCGACCCGTGGACGCCGGCGGCGTCGCTGGCACCGGAGAGGCTCCGCGCCCTCGCGGAGCGCGCCCACCGCCTGACGACGGCGACGCTCCGGCATCCCGTGTCCACGAGCACCGGGGACAGCCGGCGCGGCCGCGAGTTCGCCGTCTACCGGCGCCTGCACCAGCCGTGCCGGCGCTGCGGCACTCCCATCGCGGCCGGCACGGTCGGGACGCCACCCCAAGAACGCACGCTGTTCTTCTGTCCGACCTGCCAGACGGGGTGAGGACCCTCCCCGCAGACCCGATACCCTCGGGGGTATGAAGTCACCGCACGCGGCTCCAACAGCGACGCAGATCCGGCCCAAGAAGCGCTACTCCCCGTCCGAGGGCTACCGGACGGCGGTGCTGGCCGCGCGCAGCCTGCCGGACTTCCGCCGCGGCAAGGAGGAGCTGGGGCTGCCCTTCATCGAGCGGATCATGCTGGCGGTCACCGAGGTCAACGGCTGCCCCGTCTGCTCGTACGGGCACACGAAGATGGCGCTGGACGCCGGGCTGCCCGCCGACGAGATCCGCCTGATGCTGGCCGGGGACATCGCCGAGGCACCGGCCGACGAGCTCACGGCGATCATGTTCGCCCAGCACTACGCCGACACCAAGGGATACCCGGCCGCCGACGCCTGGCGGGCCGTGGCCGACGCCTATGGCGAGGAACGGGCACGGGGCATCCTCGGGGCGATCCGGATGATCATGCTCGGGAACGCGTACGGCATCGCCCTGTCGGGCCTCCAGGCACGCAAGCGCGGCGAGAAGCTGGCCGGCAGTTCCACGTCCGC
Source organism: Propioniciclava sp. LT432 (assembly GCF_059515965.1). Taxonomy (NCBI): domain Bacteria; kingdom Bacillati; phylum Actinomycetota; class Actinomycetes; order Propionibacteriales; family Propionibacteriaceae; genus Propioniciclava; species Propioniciclava sp. LT432. Next base: position 19,791 of record NZ_JCAKNE010000022.1, read on the forward strand.
CGACCTCACCATGGTCGCGATGTTCGTCCTGCAACTCCCGGCGGTCGCCCTGCACGCGCTGGTCGCGAACCTGACGAACCGCCCCCTCCTGCCGCGGGACTGATACCGGCCCGAGCGTCAGGTCCGGGCATCAGGTCCGGGCAAGCCCGTCCAGCAGCGCCACGGCCTCGGCGACGTAGAGGTCGTGGTCGAAGTCGGGGTCGAGGGTGCGCTGGGTGAGCAACCCCATGGCCTGGCCGACGGTCACGCGGGCGATGGTCTCGGCGCGTCCGGTGTCGAGCCCCTGCTCGGCGAGCCACGTCCGGACCATGCCGAACAGGCCGCGCCGCAGGTCCAGCACCTGTTCCCGCAGCAGGGACCGCAGCTCGTCGTCCGTGGTGGAGGCGGCCCACAGCTGGACGATGAGCGCCGGCTGGAACTCGCCGGACGCGACGGTGCCCACGATCAGGCGGAAGACCTCCCCCGGCGACAGGGTCTGGCCGGCGTGGGCGGCGGTCAGCTCACGCAGCGGCGTCACCAGCGCCTGGGTGGCGACGGCGAGGACGATGTCGTCCTTGCTGTCGAAATGGTGGTAGATGCTGCCCGCCGAGGCACCTGAGGAGTCACGGATCTTGGCCATCGACGCGGCATGGACGCCCTGGGTCCGGAACAGCTCGGCAGCTGCGGCCAGGATCGCGTCACGTTTGTTGGCAGGCACGGTGGTCACCCTCTCACATCATCAACTACACTATGTCGTACTAGAACGATCGTTCGGTTTGATTGTGGGGGCGTGATGGGTGCAGTGGCGCTGGGTCTCGACATCGGCTCCACGACGGTGAAGGCCGTCGTCCTGGACGGCGAGGAGGTCGTCTTCTCCGACTACCGTCGCCACAACGCCGACGTCCGACGCGAGGTCCGCAACCTGCTCGCCGACATCGACCGGGCCTTCCCGTCCCGCCCGGTGGTGACCGCCGTCACCGGCTCCGGCGGCCTCCAGGTCGCCGAGATGCTCAAGGTGTCGTTCGTCCAGGAGGTCGTCGCGGCCACCGAGGCCATCGAGCGCCGCCACCCCGAGGCGGACGTCGTCATCGAGCTCGGCGGCGAGGACGCCAAGATCACCTACCTCAAGCCGACCCCCGAGCAACGGATGAACGGTACCTGCGCCGGCGGCACGGGCGCCTTCATCGACCAGATGGCCTCGCTGCTCCACACGGACGCCACGGGCCTCAACGAGCTGGCGGCGCAGTACGAGACCCTCCACCCCATCGCGTCCCGCTGTGGGGTCTTCGCCAAGACGGACGTCCAGCCGCTGCTCAACCAGGGCGCCAACCACGCCGACATCGCGGCGTCCGTCTTCCAGGCGGTGGCGACGCAGACCATCGCCGGTCTGGCGTGCGGCCGCCCGATCAAGGGCAACGTCGTGTTCCTCGGCGGGCCGCTGCACTTCCTGCCCGAGCTGCGCCAGGCGTACCGGCGCGCGCTGGAGCACCAGGTGACCTCGTTCACCACCCCCGAGAACGCCCAGCTGTACGTGGCGCTCGGTGCGGCCATGCTCGCGAGCGGACGCGACGTGTTCGCCTCCCAGCTCGTGGACGCGCTCGACAGCCGCGCGGACGCCGGTGGCCAGGTCAGCAAGGCGATGCGTCCCCTCTTCGCCGACGACGCGGAGCGGGCGATCTTCGACTCCCGGCATGCCCGCGCGACGATTCCCCAGGGCGACCTCAACCAGGCGACGGGCCCCCTGTTCCTCGGCATCGACGCCGGGTCCACGACCATCAAGGCGGTCGTCCTCACCGAGGACGGCCGAATCGTCTTCTCCCACTACGCCTCCAACCAGGGCGACCCCATGCCGGCCGCCGTCAGCATCCTGCGACGCGTCCGGGAGGCCCTGCCCCCGGGCTCCCACCTCGCACGCTCCTGCGTGACCGGCTACGGCGAGGGCCTGATCCAGGCCGCGTTGCGCGTGGACGACGGTGAGATCGAGACCATGGCCCACTACCGCGCGGCCGAGCACATCGCCCCCGGCGTGACCAGCGTCATCGACATCGGCGGCCAGGACATGAAGTACCTCAAGATCAAGAACGGCGTCGTCGACTCGATCTCCGTCAACGAGGCGTGCTCGTCCGGCTGCGGCAGCTTCCTGCAGACGTTCGCCGAGACCATGGGCACCGACGTCCGCTCGTTCGCGCGGGCCGCGCTGCAGTCGGACGCCCCGGTCGACCTCGGCTCGCGCTGCACGGTCTTCATGAACTCCTCGGTGAAGCAGGCCCAGAAGGAGGGCTCGGGAGTCGGGGACATCTCCGCCGGGCTGTCCTACTCCGTCGTCCGCAACGCCCTCTACAAGGTGATCAAGCTCCGTTCGGCGGACCAGCTCGGCGACAAGGTGGTCGTCCAGGGCGGGACGTTCCTGAACGACGCGGTCCTGCGCGCGTTCGAGCTGCTGACCGGACGCGAGGTCGTCCGCCCCGACATCGCCGGGCTGATGGGCGCGTACGGCGCCGCCCTGACCGCACAGCGCAACTGGACGCCGGGCGAGTCGTCGTCGCTGCTGGAACTCGACGAGCTCGAGGGCTTCACCGTCACCACCGACCGCCGCACCTGTCAGTTCTGCCAGAACCACTGCGGCCTGACCATCTCGACGTTCCCGGACGGCACCCGCCACGTCAGCGGCAACCGCTGCGACCGGGGCGCGTCGGAGGAGGCCAAGCCCCAGAAGTCCGAGGTCCCCAACCTGTACGACTTCAAGTACAAGAGGATGTTCAGCTACCGCCGGCTCACCGACGCCAAGGCGCACCGCGGCGCGATCGGCATCCCGCGCGTGCTGAACATGTACGAGAACTACCCGCTGTGGTTCACGATCCTGACCTCCCTGGGGTTCAAGGTCATGCTGTCCGGGCGCTCCAACCACGACCTGTTCGAGGCCGGGATGGAGTCCATCGCGTCCGAGAACGTCTGCTACCCCGCCAAGCTGGCCCACGGCCACATTGAATGGCTCCTCGACAAGGGCGTCACCACGATCTTCTACCCCTGCGTCAGCTACGAGCAGCGGCTCGTCGAGGGCTCCGACAACCACTTCAACTGCCCGGTCGTGGCGTTCTACCCGCAGGTCGTGGAGAAGAACATGGACCGCCTCCGTGAGCCCGGCGTCCGCTACCTCGACCCGTTCATCAACCTGGCCAACCCCGAGAAGCTGGCCGAGCGCCTGGTCGAGATCTTCGAGTGGGCGGGTGTCGGACTCGAGGAGGCACAGGAGGCCGTCCGTCTCGGCTACGCCGAGCAGGACCAGGTGCGCGCGGACATCGCCGCGGAGGGCGAGCGGGCGCTGGCGTACATGGCCGAGCACGACATGAAGGGCATCGTGCTCGCGGGGCGTCCGTACCACGTGGATCCCGAGGTCAACCATGGCATCCCCGAGATGATCACGACGCTCGGCATGGTCGTGCTGAGCGAGGACGCCGTCCCCCAGGGCGCGCTGCGCCCCCGCGGCGACGAGAAGCTGCGCGTCATGGACCAGTGGAGCTACCACTCGCGGCTCTACGAGGCCGCCGCCCACGTCCGCACCCAGCCCGACCTGCAGCTGGTGCAGCTCAACTCGTTCGGGTGCGGCCTGGACGCCGTGACCACCGACCAGGTCCAGGAGATCCTGGAGGCGGCCGACGACGTCTACACGGTGCTCAAGATCGACGAGGTCTCCAACCTCGGCGCGGCACGCATCCGGCTGCGGTCCCTCAGGGCCGCGACCGCCGAGCGGCGGCGGTCGGCGACCGTCGTCACCTACGACCGGGACGCCGTGGGCGACCGCTTCCCCGTGTTCGGCAAGCAGGAACGCAAGACCCACACGATGTACGGCCCGCAGATGGCGCCGATCCACTTCCGGCTGATCATCCCGGTGCTGCGGCGAGCCGGCTACGACGTGAAACTGCTCGAGCACGCCTCGCGCCAGGACGTCGAGGTGGGCCTGCAGTACGTGAACAACGACGTCTGCTACCCGGCGATCATGGTCATCGGCCAGCTCATCAACGCCTTCATCGACGGAGGCGCCGACCCGGACTCCTCCTCGGTGGTGATCACCCAGACCGGCGGCATGTGCCGGGCAACCAACTACGCGGGCATGCTCCGCAAGGGGCTCAGGGACGCCGGGTTCGCCCAGGTGCCCGTGCTCGCGATCTCCGCGCAGGGGTTGGAGGAGTCGCCGGGGTTCAAGCTCACGCCGGGGCTGATCCACCGCGCCGCCCAGGCCATCGTGATCGGCGACGTGTTGCAGACCGTGCTGTTGCGGACGCGTCCCTACGAAGCCGTGCCCGGTTCTGCCGAGGCGCTGTACCGACGCTGGGACGCCATCGCGTCGGAGTACTTCGCGTCGGGTTGGTCGAGCACCCTGGGCCGCCGCGTCGGGTACGGCTGGCTGATCGACCACATCGTCGCCGAGTTCGACGCCCTGGAACTGCGGGACGAGCCGCGGCGCCCGCGGGTGGGCCTGGTCGGCGAGATCCTGGTGAAGTTCCAGCCGGACGCCAACAACGACGCCGTCCGGGTCATCGAGTCCGAGGGCTGCGAGGCCGCCCTGCCCGGGCTGCTCGAGTTCTTCATGATGAACATGAACTCCGCGCAGTGGCGCCTCGACAACCTCGGCATGGGTTCCAAGCGGAGCGTGCGCCTGCAGCAGGGCATCGTCTGGGTCATCGAGCAGTACCAGCGTCCGGCCGTGAAGGCACTGGCCCGCTCCGGGAAGTTCTCGGTGCCGCACCCCATCGGAGAGTTGGCCAAGCGTGCCGAATCGATCATCTCCCTCGGCACCACCGCCGGCGAGGGCTGGCTCCTGGTCGCGGAGATGATGGAACTCATCGAGGACGGCTGCCCGAACATCATCGTCGCCCAGCCGTTCGCGTGCTTGCCGAACCACGTGGTTGGCAAGGGAGTCTTCCGCGAACTGCGGCGGTTCTACCCGCAGGCGAATGTCGTGTCCATCGACTACGACCCGGGCGCCTCCGAGGTGAACCAGCTCAACCGCATCAAGCTGATGGTCGCGACGGCCCACAAGAACGCCGGCAAGATCAAGCCCGAGGTCGTGGGTCCGAGGGCGCTGTCCATCACGCCCGTTCGGGCATCGGCGAGTGCGTGATCGCTGGGCTGCTCTGACGTACCGCCATCTGGACCACATGACGCCCCGGGCCACCGGAGGCGAATCGCCCTGACAAGGTGTGATGCCGCGGGTAGGCATCGTGATGAGGACCTGATGTGGTCCAGATGGCGCTACGCCCCGAGGTCATGGAGGGCTGCCCTCAGCGAATGCTCCGCTTTGCCCGTGCGCAACCTCCGGCGACCTTCAAGGAGGGGGTCGGGATGGCCCAGGTCGGTAAGCCGGAGCAACCGGCCGGCCGACCGCCCGAAGCCCGACCCTCAGGGCACCATCGCGGCCCGGATGCGGCCGATCATCGCGATCCGCTCCGGTACGGACGCCGTGGGCGGCACCTGGATCTTCACCCCGTGGTAGGCCTCGCGGCCCCCGGCCGCGGCGATGCACTCCGCCACCCGGGCCGGGGTCATCAGGGACGCCGGCTCGTCGGTCGAGAGCGGCAGGTGGACGTCGGCCCACGCAGCGCCGTACGCCGTGGGCTCCGGACCCGCGCCGGAGAACATCACACCAGCCAGGAGCCCTGCCTCCGCCGCAGCAGCCACCTGCTCGCGGGCGCTGGCCGCGTCGTGCGTCTCCAGGACCGACCGCCCCCAATTGATGGTGACCCGGCCCCCCGTCTCGGCGACGACCCGAAGCTCGTCCTCCAGTGCCAGGAACCGCTTCTCGCCAGGGCCCACGCCGCCGGCGGCGTCACAGTGCTCGACGACCATCCCGACCCCGGCGGCCTCGAAGGTCGGCGCGAGCTCGGTCAGCGACCGAGCGAACGCCGTGGCGTCCGCCCCGTCTGTCGGCGCCGAGTGGAGTTCCACCCACCGCACGACCCGCGCGTCGGCGTCCGCGTGCAAGCGCTCGATCGCGTCCAGGGCCTCGCGCACGTACGCCAGCGCCGCGGCCCGTCCGGACTCATCACCCGAAGCCAGGCCGAAGGTCGGGTCGGCGGCAAGGCGGCCCATCGTCCCGGGGATCAGGGTCACGACCGAGTCACCGAACCGGGCGACCTGCCGCGCGAACCACGCCGGGTCGGGATCCAGGGACCCGCGGAACGGGATCTCCAGGCCCGTCACCCACGACGGCAGAAAAGCGTAGAACCGCTCCTGCCCCGGCCGGTCGGCGGGAATCCCCGCGTAGGCCCCCACCACGAACGGAATCGTCACAGCCACTCCCCCTCGACCATCACACGCTCGACCGACCAGTCATGCCCGAACACGACCGCGTCCGCCCGCGCTCCGGGGACGAACTCGCCGACCCCGTCCAGCCCCAGGTAGCGGGCCGGGTTGCGCGTGGCGGCCTGCAGGGCCACCGCGGGGGCGACACCGGCCTCGATCGCCAGCCGGACACCCCGCGAGAGCACCAGGGTCGACCCCGCGATCGTTTCGGTTCCGGCGATGCGGGCCACGCCGTCGACCACGTCGACGTCGAGGTCGCCCAGCACGTAGGCGCCGTCGGCGCAGCCGGTCGCGGCCATGGCGTCCGTCACGAGGACGACGCGGTCGGACGCCCGCATGACCCACGCGGCCAGCTCGGGCCGCAGGTGGACGCCGTCGACGATGAGCTCGCACCAGACTCGGTCGTCCTCCAAAAGGGCCAGGACCGGCCCGGGGGTTCGGTGGTGGAGGCCGGGCATGGCGTTGAAGAGGTGGGTCGCCCCGGAGACGCCCGCGTCGATGGCCTCGCGCGCCTGCTCGTAGGTGCAGTCGGAATGGCCCAGCGCCGCCACGACGCCACGCTCGGCCAGGAGGCGGACGGCGTCCAGCGCGCCCGGCTTCTCGACGGCGAGCGTGACCATGCGGACGGTGCCGCCTCCGGCGTCCAGGAGCCGCTCGACGTCGGACGCCAACGGGTCGCGCAGCTTGTCGGCGGGGTGTGCCCCCTTGTAGCGCTCGGCCAGCCAGGGACCCTCGAGGTGGATCCCGGCCAGCGAGCCGTCCCGCACGCGCTCGGCCAGGTATCGCACCTGGCGCTCGAGCTCGTCGAGTGACTGGGTCACCGTCGAGGCCACCATCGTCGTCGTGCCGTGGACGCGGTGGGTCGCGAGCACGGCGTCCGGGTCGTCGGTGAAAGCGAAGCCGCCGCCCCCGTGGCAGTGCACGTCGACGAGTCCGGGCGCGAGGGTGACGTCGCCGAGGTCGACGACGTCGGTGTCACGAGCCCTCGGCGCTCGGAACCCGAGCCCTCGGCGCTCGGAACCGGAGCCCTCGGCAGCCGGAACCGGAGCCCTCGGCGCATCCTGGGGCCCCGCCTGTCCGACCGACCCGACCGACCCGACCGACCCGACCGGCCCGACCTCCCGGACCTCGACCACGCGGTCGCCGTCGAGGACCAGCTCGCCGGGGGTGAGCATCTCGGTCCCGGTGAAGACCCGGGCTGCGCGAAGGGTGAGCATCAGTCCTGCCCGAACCCTTGCCAGCTGGGCTTGTTGGCGTACGCCCAGCGGTAGTACTCGTGGTTGACCAGCTTGGACGCCGCGGCCTCGTCCACGACGATGGTCGCGTACTGGTGCGCCTGCAGGATCGATCCGGGACAACTCGCCGTGATGGGGCCCTCGACCATCGCGGCGATGGCGTCCGCCTTGCCCTCGCCCTGCGCGACGAGGACGACCTCGTCGGCGTCCATGATCGTGCCGAGCCCCTGGGTGAGGCAGTGCAGGGGCACCTGGTCGGGGGAGTCGAAGAAGCGGGCGTTGTCCTCGCGGGTCTCCGGGGTCAGGGTTTTGATGCGCGTGCGCGAGGCCAGCGACGACGACGGCTCGTTGAAGCCGATGTGCCCGTTGCTCCCGATCCCCAGGATCTGGATGTCGATGCCACCCGCCTCGGCGATCGCCAACTCGTAGTCGACGCAGGCCTCCTCGATGTCCTCGGCGCCGCCGTCCGGCACGCGGACGAGGGCGGGGTCGAGCCCGAGCGGCTCGGTCACCGTCCGTCGGATCACCTCGGCGTACGACTCGGGGTGGCCCGCGGGCAGCCCGACGTACTCGTCGAGGGCGAAGGCGCGCGCCTCGGACAGGTCGACCTTGCCCTCACGCACGAGGACGCCCAGGTCGCGGTACAGCGCCAACGGCGACGAACCGGTCGCGACGCCGAGCACGACGGACGGCCCGACCCGCGAGCACACCTGCGCGACGGTCTCGGCTGCGATGCGGGCGACTTCGTCACCGTCGGGGCAGATGATGATCTCCATGGACTTCCTCCTTGTGGGATGGGGTCAGGGGTCAGGACGCCCACGCCGTGAGCAGGCGCACGATGGGCTCGTAGTGGGCACGCACGGCGTCCTGGTACTCGGCGAGGTCGCCGGCGAGGGCCGCGTCGAGCATCCGCTCGTGCGCTTTGGCAGTGGCGTCCAACTCGCTCTGGGGGGCCGCGCCCAGCGAGGGACCGACCGTCATGTGGATGTCCCAGAACGCCGCCACGAGCTGACCGTACAGCCGGTTGCCGAGGCGCTCGGCCAGCCGCAGGTGGAAGAGACGGTCCTCCTCGGGGAACTCCTCGTGCCGCGCGGCCTTCGCCTTCATCTGGTCCACGCACTCGCGGAGGTCGTCCGCGTCACCCTGGGCGAGCCGCTCCACGACCTGCCGGGCGAGGCTCATGTCCAGTCCGGTCCGGACCTCGACGATCTCCCTGAGGACGGCGTTGCCGTCGCCGGGCATCAGGACTCCGCGGAAGACCATGCCCTCCACGAGCGGCCGGAGGGAGAGATTGCCCACGAACGTGCCCGTCCCATGGCGCACCTCGAGGATGTCGAGGGCGACCAGGGTGCGGACGGCCTCGCGGACGTTGGAGCGCGAGACTCCCAGCTCCTCGACGAGCTCCGCCTCGGTCGGCATCGGGTCACCCGGGTGGAGCCCCCTGGCCAGGATCAGGTCTTTGATGCCCTGCGCCGTGGCGCTCGTTCCGTCACGATAACGATCCGGCTTCATGGTTGCTCCCTTGCGTTGGTCCATGCCTATAATGACACAACGTCAGACATCCGACGTCTGACATCTTAGGAGACTTCAATGGAGAACCTTCCGGCCACCACGCGTCGTGGATTCCTGCGACTGGTCGGCGCCATGGGCGCCGCGGCGACCCTGAGCGGCACGCTCGCCGCGTGCTCCTCCAGCCCCGCGCAGACCGCTGCCCCGAGTGCGGCCGCGACGACCGCCGCGGGTGGCGGCGCCGCCACCGGCAAGATCGTCGCCGCCATCAGCTACCAGCTGGGCACCAACGGGTACGACCCGATGACCACGACCTCCGCCCTCACCCAGGCCGCCAACTGGCACACCATGGAGGGCCTGACCGAACTCCACCCGGCCACGCGCGAGGTCTACGCCGCCCTCGGCGCCGACCTGCCCAAGAAGGTCGACGACACCACCTACGAGGTCACGCTGCGCAGCGGCGCCGTGTTCCACGACGGCACCCCGGTCACCACCGACGACGTGGTGTTCTCCTTCACCCGCGTGCAGGACCCCGCCAACAAGAGCCTCTTCAACTCCTTCATCCCCTTCCTCGACAAGGTGGAGAAGAAGGACGACAAGACCGTGACCGTGAAGCTGAAGTACCCCTTCTCGCTGGTCGCCGAGCGCCTGTCCGTCGTGAAGATCGTCCCGAAGGCCGCGGTCGAGAAGGACGCCAAGGCCTTCGACCTCAACCCGGTCGGCACCGGCCCCTACAAGATGACCGACAACGGCGCGGCGTCGCAGAAGCTCGTCTTCGAGGCCTTCGACGGCTACACCGGCAAGTACCCCGCCCGTGCGAAGACCATGGAGTGGCAGGTCATCCCCGACGACTCCACCCGCACCAACGCGCTGTCGTCCGGTTCAGTCCAGGCGATCGACTCGGTGCCGGCGGCCAACCTGGCGGCCCTGGCGTCCACGAAGTCGGTCGCGGCCCAGCAGGGCTTCGGCCTGCTGTTCGCCATGTTCAACTGCGGCACGGGCCCGATGGCTGACGTGAGGAACCGCCAGGGTGTCATGGCCGCGCTCGACTACGACAAGATCTGCAAGGTGGGCATGTCCGACCTGGCCACCCCGGCGACGTCCTTCCTGCAGAAGGAACACCCCTCCTACAAGGCGGCGAAGACCCAGTACGTCGGCCAGGCCGCCCGCGCCAAGGAGCTGTTCGCCCAGACCGGCCTCAAGGAGGTCCGCCTGCTCGCGTCCAACCACGGCTGGTTCGCCGCCGTGCGCCCGATGATCAAGGAATCCCTCGAAGCGGCCGGCCTGACCGTCAACTACGAGGAGAAGCAGTCCTCCGACGTCTACGGCACGATCGACGGCAAGCCCGAGGCGTACGACATCGTCATCGCCCCCGGCGACCCCTCGGTGTTCGGTGACGACGCCGACCTCCTGCTGCGCTGGTGGTACGCGGGTGACACCTGGACCGAGTCGCGCATGCACTGGAAGGGCCAGGAGTCCTACACGAAGGTCCAGGAGCTGCTGAAGACGGCGTCCACCTCGACCGGTGACGCCCAGAAGTCGGCGTGGAACGAAGTCTTCGACTTGGTCGCGGAGAACGTGCCGCTGTACCCGATCTTCCACCGCAAGTCGCCGACCGCGTTCGACGCCAAGACCCTGGTCGACTTCAAGCCGATCGCGGTCACCGGCCTGTCGTTCGTGGGCGTCGGTACCACGAAGTGACCCGACGGGGGCGCCGCCCAACCGGGCGGCGCCCCCTCCGCTAGGAGCGTTCCGTAGTGTCCAACCTGTTCCGCCTCCTGGGGAGGCGCCTCCTCACGCTGCCCATCATGGTGTTGGGCGTGACGATTCTCGTGTTCTTCGTCATGTCGCTGTCCACCGCCGACCCGGCCCGCCTCGCCCTGGGTGAGTCCGCGTCCGCCGACGCGCTCGACGCCTACCGCGAGGCCAACGGCCTCAACGACCCCGTCTGGACCCGTTTCGGCCGTTACCTCGCGAGCCTGGCCCAGCTGGACCTCGGGCGCTCCTTCACCGGCGTCAAGATCAGCGACATGGTCGCGGAGAGCTTCCCGATCACGCTGCAGCTCACCTTCATCGGCCTGCTGCTCGCGGTCGTGGTGTCGCTGGTCCTCGGCGTCGTGGCCGCCCTCTACCGCGACGAGTGGCCCGACCAGGCCATCCGCCTCCTGTCGATCGCCGGCCTCGCCACCCCGTCCTTCTGGTTGGCGCTGCTGCTCATCCAGGGGTTCGGCAACGTCCCCGGCGGTACCGGCACCTTCCCCGCCCTCGTCAACGACTGGGTCCACTTCACCCAGGACCCCGGGGCCTACCTGAACCAGATCGCGCTGCCCGCCATCTCGCTGGCCGTCCCGGTCGCGGGTTCGCTCACGCGCGTCGTCCGCACCGCCATGGTCGAGGAGCTGGACAGGGACTACGTCCGCACCGCCATCGGCGCCGGCATCCCCAAGAGCGTCGTCGTGGGCCGCAACGTGCTGCGCAACGCCCTCATCACGCCGCTCACCGTCCTCGGCCTGCGCGTCGGCTACCTCATGGGTGGCGCCGTGGTCATCGAGATGATCTTCAACATCAAGGGCATGGGCCAGCTGATCTTCCAGGGCATCACCCGCAACGACGTCAACATCGTGATGGGCGTGACGATCACCGTCGCGATCGCCTTCATCGTCATCAACCTCGTGGTCGACCTGCTCTACGTCCTGGTCAACCCCCGGATCAGGAGCATCTGATGCTGTCGTCCGAATCGCGCAAGAAGCTGCAGCAGCCCGGCCTGAGGTTCCAGGGCCTGCGCTCCCTTCCCGTGAGCTCGAAGATCGCCGTCTCCGTGCTCACACTCATGGCCCTGGTCGCGATCCTCGCGCCCCTGGTCGCGCCCTACTCCCCCCACGCGACGAGCCTCGTCCCGGCTGACATGGTCGTGATGAAGGAGGTCGAGATCGCCGGCGTCGGCAAGACGATGATCCCCGACAACTCCGTGCCCCCGAACTCGATGTTCTGGTTCGGCACCGACGACGGCGGGCGAGACATCTTCTCCCGCGTCGTGTTCGGCGCACGCATCTCCCTCATCGTCGGCCTCGCCGCCACCGGGCTCGCCCTCGCGCTCGCCGCCGTCCTCGGTTCCATCGCCGCCACCGCCCGTCGGTGGGTGTCCGAGCTGCTCATGCGCGTGCTCGACATCATCATGAGCTTCCCCGGCATTGCGCTGGCGGCGGTGCTGGTCCTCGCGCTGTCGTCCTACCTGCCGATCCTGCCCGTGGTGATCATCGCCATCGCGCTGCTGTACGTGCCGCAGCTGACACGCGTCGTCCGCGCCAACGTGCTCAGCCAGTTCGGCGAGGACTACGTGGCGGCCTCCCAGGTCATGGGCGCGCGCACGTGGTGGATCCTGCTGAAGCACGTCGCCCGCAACTGCATCGCGCCGATCCTCGTGTTCGCGACGGTCCTGGTCGCCGATGCGATCGTGTTCGAGGCGTCCCTGTCGTTCATCGGCACGGGCATCACGTCGGTCAACACGGCCACGTGGGGCAACATGCTGAGCGAGGGCAAGACGCTCCTGCTGTCGGGCCACTGGTGGACGACCTTCTTCCCCGGCCTGTTCATCCTCATCACCACCCTCAGCCTCAACGTGCTGTCCGAAGGCCTGACCGACTCGCTGGCGTCCCCGAAGATCAAGCGGCGCGTCAACGTGGAGGCCGACGAGGCGTCGCTGACCGGCGCGGGCACCGCCGCCGGCATCGCCGCCGCGCACACCGCCCAGGCCGCGAGCCTCGAACAGCGCCTGACCGCGCTCCGTGCGGCCGAGCTGGCCCGCAACGACCGCCTCATCCTGTCGGACGCCGGCGCCGCGGCCGAGCCGCTGCTCGAGGTCAAGGACCTGTCGATCCGGTTCCCCAACGCCCACGGCGACGTCGAGATCGTCGACCACGTGTCGTTCTCGGTGCGTCCCGGCGAGACGATGGGCCTGGTCGGCGAATCCGGCTGCGGCAAGTCGATCACCTCCATGGCGATCATGGGCCTGCTGCCCGACACCGCTGTCCTGAGTGGCCAGATCCTGTTCAACGGGGTCGACCTGCTGAAGCTCAGCGCCAAGGAGCACAACGCGCTCCGCGGCCACGAGATCGCGATGATCTACCAGGACGCCCTGAGCTCGCTCAACCCGTCCATGCTGATCAAGGCGCAGTTCAAGCAGCTGACGTCCCGCGGCGGACAGCGCTCGGCCGAGGAGCTCCTGGAGCTCGTGGGCCTCGACCCCGTCCGCACCCTGGCGTCCTACCCGCACGAGTTGTCGGGTGGCCAGCGCCAGCGCGTCCTGATCGCCATGGCGCTGACCCGCAACCCGAAGTTGGTCATCGCCGACGAGCCGACCACGGCCCTGGACGTGACCGTGCAGAAGCAGGTCGTCGACCTGCTGAACGAACTGCGCACGAAGCTCGGCTTCGCCATGGTGTTCGTCTCACACGACCTCGCGCTGGTGGCGTCCGTCGCCCACCGGATCACCGTGATGTACGCGGGCCAGGTCGTCGAGAGCGGCCCGACCCTGGACATCCTCACCGACCCCCGCCACGAGTACACGCGCGGCCTGCTGGGCGCGGTGCTGTCGATCGAGTCGGGCTCCGGACGCCTGCACCAGGTGCCGGGAGTCGTGCCCAGCCCGCGGGAGTTCGTGGCCGGCGACCGGTTCGCCCCCCGCTCGTCGCACCCGACCATCGGCCTGGACGTCCGGCCCGCCCTGGTCACCGTGCCCGACACGCAGCACAGCTACGCCGCCCATCCCGAACTGGAGGCCGCCTCGTGAGCGACAACATCCCCCTGCCCCAGGACCGCCTGCCCGGCGAACGCGAGCTCGAGGAGCGCGCGGACGCCGTCGCGGAGGTCGAGGAGATCCGCCGGGAGGCCGCCGGCCCGGAGCCGACCCCGGTTGCCCCGGCTGCCCCGACACCTCCGCCCCCACCCGGCGCCGCCACCCCGACGCTCGAGCTGCGCGGCGTCCACGTGATCCACAAGACACGCACGGGCGGGCTCTTCAAGCCCGGCACCGTGCACGCCGTCAACGACGTGGACTTCCAGGTCTCCCGGGGTGAGACCGTCGGCATCGTCGGCGAGTCGGGCTGCGGCAAGTCGACCCTGGCCCGCGTCCTCGTCGGGCTCCAGCGGCCGACCCGGGGCGAGGTGCTCTTCCGCGGACGCCCGATCGGCTACGACGCGGACTCCCGGCGCCAGTTGGGCCGGGCCGTGTCGGTGGTCTTCCAGGACCCCGCTACGGCGCTGAACCCGCGCATGATCGTGCGCGAGCAGCTCCTCGACCCGCTGAAGGTGCACGGCATCGGGACCGAGGCCGAGCGCGAGGAGCGCGTCGAACGCCTGCTCGGCCTGGTCGGGCTCCCCCAGTCGGCGCTCGACGTGCTGCCCCGCCAGATCTCGGGCGGCCAGCGCCAACGCGTCGCCATCGCCCGCGCGCTCGCCCTGGAGCCCGACATCATCGTCGCCGACGAACCCACCTCCGCCCTCGACGTCTCGGTCCGTGCCCAGGTGCTCAACCTGCTCACGGACCTCAAGGACGAGCTGGGCCTCGGCATGGTCTTCATCAGCCACGACATCTCCACCGTGCGCTACGTCTCCGACCGGATGGCCGTCATGTTCGCCGGCCAGATCGTCGAGACCGGACCCGCCGACCAGCTCTTCAACCACCCGTCCCACCCGTACACGCGCACCCTGCTGGGTGCCGTCCCGTCCCTTCTGTGAGGCCCACCATGTCCATCCTCCGCGGCATCATCCCCCCCGTCCTGACCCCCTTCCACCCGGACGGCTCCCTCGACCTGGAGTCCCTGGACCACCTCGTCGAGCACCTCGTGGGCGCCGGCGTCCACGGCCTGTTCGTCCTGGGCAGCTCGGGCCAGGTCGCCTACCTGACGGACGCCCAACGCGACACCGTCGTCGAGCGCGTCATCGCCACCGCCGCCGGACGGGTGCCCGTGCTCGTCGGGACGCCGGACCTCACCGCGCACCGCGTCCTCGACCAGGCCCGCCGGGCGCAGGCGCTCGGGGCGTCCGCCGTCGTGGTCACTGCGCCCCTGTACGCCCTGAACAACGCCGCCGAGATCGCCGACCACTTCCGGATCGTCGCCACCGGCCTGGACATCCCCGTCATCGCCTACGACGTGCCCGTGCGCGGCCCGGCCAAGCTCGGCCGCGACATGCTCGTGCAGCTCGGGCGCGAGGGCGTCATCGCCGGCGTCAAGGACTCCTCCGGCGACGACGTCGGCTTCCGCCGCCTCGTGGACGCCAACCGCGCGGCCGGGTCGCCCCTGTCGGTCTCCACCGGCCACGAGGTCATGGTGGACGGCATGTTCCTGCTGGGCGCCGAAGGGGCCGTCCCGGGCCTGGCCAACGTCGACCCCGCCGGCTACGTGCGCCTGTTCGACGCCGCCCAGCGCGGCGACTGGGAGGCCGCCCGCACCGAGCAGGACCGCATCAACCGCCTGTTCGAGATCGCGTTCGTGCCTCGGGGCCGCTCCGGGGACGCCGGGGGCATCGGGGCCTTCAAGGTCGCGGCCGCTGCCCTGGGCATCATCGCGTCGCCCACGATGCCGGCCCCGATCGAAGCCCTGGACGACGAGGAGGTCGCCGGCATCACCGCGATCGTGCGCGAGGTCGGCCTGCTGCGATGACGCCCCTCGCGCTCGCCGTCGACCTCGGCGGCACCAAGATCGCGGCGACCGCCGTCGACACCACCGGGGCGCTCGTGCTGCCCAAGGTGAAGGTGCCGACGCCCGCCCACGAGGGAGCCGACGCGATCCTCGACGGGATCGCGCTGGCGATCGACTCGTGCCGCGAGCAGGTCGACCACGCCCCGGTGTCCGCCATCGGGATCGGTGCCGCAGGGGCGATCGACGTCGGGCGCGGGGTCGTCGTCTCGGCGACCGACACGATCTCCGACTGGCGCGGGACCGACGTCGTCGCGGGCCTGCGGGCCCGGCTGCCATGGGCGTCCGACCTGCCGATCCACGTGCAGAACGACGTGGACGCCCACGCCGTCGGCGAGAGCTGGCGGGGTGCGGGGGCCGGCGCGTCCTCGATGCTGATGCTGGCGGTCGGCACCGGCATCGGTGCCGCGTTCTGCCGCGATGGAGAAGTGATGCGTGGGGCGCATCACATGGCCGGCGAAGTCGGCAACCTCATGGTCGACGTGGTCGACGGGGTGGCGGACGCCGGCCGGCACCCGTTCGAGCACGTGGCCGCCGGACCCGCGATCCTGCGCACCTACCGCGCCCTCGGCGGCACCGCCGGGGCGGCGCGCGGCCAGGACGTGATGAAGCTGGCCCTCACGGGGGACGAACTCGCGGAGCGAGTGGTCAGCACCCTCGGTCGCCGCGTGGGTCGCGTGCTGGCGTGGCTGACCCTGGTCCTCGACCCCGCCGTGATCGTGCTCGGCGGCGGCGTCCCGACCTCGGGGTCGCCGTGGTGGTCGAGCATGGAGGATGAACTGCGCGCCGGCCTCCCCGAGACCCTGAGGCACGTCCCGGTGCGGCGCGCCACCCAACGCAACAACGCCGCGCTCCTGGGCGCGGCACGCGACGCCTTCCGCCTGGCGGGCGTTCCGACGGCGGACAAGGAGTGACATGGACCTGCTGGAGTCGATGAAGGGCGGACTGGTCGTCTCGTGCCAGGCCTACCCGGGTGAGCCGATGCTGGACCCGAACACCATGGCCCAAGTCGCGCAGGCCGCGGTGGCCGGCGGGGCCGTTGCGATCCGCGGCAAGGGCCTCGACGACCTCCGCGCGATGCGCCCAGTCGTGGACGTGCCGATCATCGGGCTCGTGAAGGTCGGGGATGCCGGGGTCTACATCACCCCGACCCTCGCCGATTGCCTCGCGGTCGCCGAGACGGGCGTCGAGGTCGTGGCCCTGGACGGCACCCGTCGCCCCCGCCCGGACGGGTTGACGCTCGCCGAGACGGTCGCCGGACTGCGCGAGCAGTACCCGGACGTCCTTGTCATGGCCGACTGCGGCTCGCTGGGGGACGCCGAGGCCGCCTTGGAGGCCGGGGTGGACATCCTCGGGACGACCCTGGCCGGCTACTCGGGCGAACGCCCCAAGACCGAGGGTCCGGACTGGGAGGTCGTCGACAAGGTGGTCGAACTGGCCCGCCGGGCCGAGGCCCACTCCGAGGCCCACAGGCCGGTGCCCGTGATCGTCGAGGGCCGCGTGCACTCCCCCGCCCAGGCCGCCGAGGCGATCCGCCGCGGCGCGTGGGCGGTCTGCGTCGGCACGGCCATCACGCACCCCACCACCATCACGCGCTGGTTCGCGGACGCCGTCGCGGGCGCCTGAGCCAGCACTGACCCAGCACCCATCCAACACAGAGTGAACTTGTGCCCCGACTGTGGGGCACTGGTTCACCCTGTCCCAACCGGACCCTTGGAGGCCTCGACGTGGAGATGACGACCCTGGCCCGATCGGGCGACCCGTTCGCCGGTTCGGCCTTCGCCGCGCCCGTCTACCGGATCCCCGCGCTGGCCGTGACGAGGACCGGCCGAGTGCTCGCCGCGTTCGACGTCCGTCTGGACTGGCGCGACCTGCCCGGCGACTTCGACATCGCGCTGCGGCACTCGGACGACGACGGCCGCACCTGGTCGGACGCCCGCGTCCTGCGTCGGCACACCCCCGGCCACGGCTTCGGGGACGCCGCGTTCGTCGTCGACCCCGCCTCCGGACGGGTCTTCTGCTGGTACGTCGGATCGACCGGACGGTCCTTCTTCTCGGCCGAGGCCGGCCCCGGCGGGGAGGGACTTGAACTCTGGCTGTCCACCTCCGACGACGACGGCCTGACGTGGACCCACCGCGAAATGACCCACCTCAAGCCGGATGACGTGACGGGCATGTTCGCCTCCTCGGGCAACGGCTCGGTGACCGCCGAGGGCCGCCTGCTGCAGCCCTTCGTCCTGCGGACGCCGGCCGGGGAGCACTTCGCCGCGGTCGCCCACTCCGACGACGGCGGCGCCGCCTGGACGCTCGGCGAGCGCGTCGGCCCCGACTGCGACGAGAACAAGGTGCTCGGACTCCCCGACGGCTCGGTGCTGCTGCACGCGCGGTCCACCCCGCGGCGTCGGGCCGCCCGGTCGACCGACGGCGGAGCCACGTTCACCGTCCCCACCCCGGACGCCGCCCTCGTCGACCCCGCGTGCAACGGCGGCCTCGCATTGCTGGACGCCGACGGCGGACCCGTCGTCGTGGCGTCGACGTGCGACGATCCGCGCCAGCGGACGCGCTTGGTGGTGCGCACCTCGGCCGACCTGGGGCACACCTGGTCGCAGGCACTCCTCGTCGACCCGGGGGCCTCGGCCTACTCGGTGTGCGTGCCGCTGCTCGACGGGTGCCTCGGTCTGGCCTGGGAGGCCGGCGACTACGACGAGATCGTGTTTGCTCGGCTCACCCCGGCCGAGCTCGGGCTCGCCGGGACATCGCCCTCCCTCACCCCGCGCGCCGGACGCCCGGGTGCGGCGAAGCCGCCCGAGGTGGCCGGCTGACGCGGAGGGCTCAGAGGGCCGCGAAGGCCCGGACCCCTCAGAGGGCCGCGAAGGCCCGGACGCCCCACGTGCGCAGGACACCCGCCAGGACCACGGCCAGGAGGGCGAAGGCGATGGTGGGCACCGCCATGGCGACGAGGACCCCGGCCACGGGCGCGAGGACCACGGTTCCGAGCGCGAGGACCGCAACCACCCCCATGCTCCCGAATGTCGACACGAGGGCGGCAGGTCCCTGCTTGATGACCGCCGTCTCACTGGGGGCGTCCAGACGCGCCCAGCGCAGACCGGCGAGGAGCCCCACCTCGGCCATCACGACCGCGGCGGCCGCCGGGAGGGCCCCCACGAGCAGGGTGA
This sequence comes from Propioniciclava sp. LT432, assembly GCF_059515965.1. NCBI lineage: Bacteria > Bacillati > Actinomycetota > Actinomycetes > Propionibacteriales > Propionibacteriaceae > Propioniciclava > Propioniciclava sp. LT432. The sequence continues at coordinate 38,691 of NZ_JCAKNE010000022.1, forward strand.
ACAGCGGGTCGAGCCCGAGGCGGGCGCCCACGACGAGCGTCGCCATCGCCAGCGGCACCAGGGTGAGGGCGAGAGCGAAGACCAGCTTGGCCGCGAGGATCGTGGCGACCGGCACGGGCGCGGACCGGAGGATCCAGAGCCGGTTGCCCTCCAAGGACACGCTGGCGGGCGTCGTCGATCCGACGGTGCCCATGAAGGTCAGCACCAGGGCGACGAGCAGGGCCAGCGGCAGGCCCGCCGCCTTCGCGCCTTCGAGCCACGACGCCGGGAGTCCGACGGCCGCCACCCAACCGGCCGCGAGGAGCATCAGCGCCGGGCCGATGCCGCAGTTGATCAGGTAGACCGAGGAGGCCACGAAGCGTTGCCCCTCCCGGCGCAGAAGTGCCACGAACGGCGTCCGGACGGCCTGCCGGCCCAGGTCGACCTGTCGCGCCACCCCGCGGCGCACCGCCAGCGCGCTGGTGATCGGGACGAAGTTGCGGCCACCACCCACGTGACCAGCACGAACGGCACGACACTCACGGCGGCGAGCAGGGCCAGCGAGGTCGGCGAGCCATCGACGGCGGCGTCCCTCAGCCAGGTGAAGGGTGCGCCCCACGTGGCCAGCAGGTGCCGGATGCCGGCGGCGTCCGTCGTCAGGCGTTGGGCGAGCGCGGACTGCCCGACCAGCGCCACCACCATGACGGCGAGGACCAGGACCAGCCCGCCGAGGTTGGCCGCGACGCGGCGGCGCCCGGTGCGGAGCAGCACCACGGCGGTCCCGATCAGGAGCGCCAGCGTCGTGGCGAGCAGCGAGAGCAGCACCGCGCCCACCAGGAGCACCGGCCAGAACCAGGGCGCGACCGGCACACGCCAGGCGTACGCCGCACCCGCCGACACCACCATGACCAGCATGACCAGCGCGTTCTCCACGAACACCGCCGCCTGCTTGGCCAACGCGAGGGTGAGCCGCGGGACGGGCAGGCTCAGCAGGAACTCCGTGTCGCGGCCGCCGTAGATGAACCCGGCCACCCCCTGCCCGCCGAGCGCCATCGCGGCCAGCACGGCCAGGGCGGGCATCATCACCAGCACGAGGTCGGCATGCTCCCCGAGCATGGAGACCAGCGCGAACGAGTAGCTGAGCCCGATGTAGGCCGCGAGCAGGGCGATGAGGGCGAGCAGCGGAGCGATCCGGCGGACCTTCCGGTTCGAGCCCGACATCGTGGCCAGGATCCCGCGCAGTTGCACGCGCGCGATCGCATTGAACTGGGTCATCGCGTCGCCCCGGCCACGGGTGAGTCGGCGGCCAGTTCGAGGAAGACGTCCTCGAGCGAGGAGTCGCCGATGACGGACGCCGTGGGTCCGGCCACCACGAGGCGGCCGCGCTTGATGATGACCACGTCGTCGCAGAGCGCCTGGGCGACCTCGAGGACGTGAGTTGAGAACAGGACCGCGCCGCCGCCGTCGCAGAGCGCGCGGAGGTGGCCCTTGAGCGTGTGCGCAGCGAGGGGGTCGAGCCCCACGAACGGCTCGTCGAGCATGAGGAGCTTCGGTTCGCGGATCAGCGCGCTGATGAGGGCCAGCTTCTGCTTCATCCCGTGGCTGTAGGACCCGACGGCGCCGCCGAGGTCGGCCGTCAGGCCGTAGGCGTCGGCGTACCGCGTGATGAGGTCGCCGCGCCGCGACCCCGGGATGCCGTGGATGTCGGCGATGAACCCGAGGAACTCGATGCCGGACATGAACTCGTACAGGTCGGGGTTGTCGGGCAGGAAGGCCGCTGCCCTCTTGGCGGCCACGGCGTCCGTGCGGATGTCGTGGCCCGCCACCGTGATGCTCCCGTCGGTGAAGTCGAGGATGCCCGCGGCCGCGCGCAGCGTCGTGGTCTTGCCGGCGCCGTTGTGGCCGATGAACCCGACGATGCGACCGGGCCGGACGCCGAACGACAGGTCGTCGACGGCGACCTTGTCGCCGAAGCGGCGCGTGAAGTGCTGGATCTCGAGCATGGAGCCCTCCCTGAGACGATGGGTTCAGTGTACGACCATGTACCTTGCGGCGCAAGCATCTAGGTTGGGCCAGTTCCACCTGTCACCAGAGCCCCTGCTCGGCTCGCTAGGCTCGTCTCGTCCCCGGCAGGAAGGCGTCCATGACCCCGCTCATCACGTTCACGTGGCCCGAGACCGCGATCTCGATCGGCGTGCTGCTGCTGGTCTCCGGCGTGGCGCGCATCGTCCTGCGCAGGGCGATCCGGGGCGGCGTCTCGGCGTCCATCGCCGTCGGCGAGCGCCACAGCGAAGCCGAGACACGCACCGAGAAGGTGCTGGGCCGCATCACCGGCGGGGCGGACGCGCGGCACCAAGCCCGCGTGAAGACCCTCGGCTCGGTGATGACGAACGCCGTCGACGTCATCATCGTCCTGCTGGTGGTGCTGACGGTCCTGCGCATCCTCGGCATCCCGCTCGAGCCGCTGCTCGCGGCGTCCGGCATCGGCGGCGTCGCCCTCGCGTTCGGCGCCCAGTCGCTCGTCAAGGACTACATCTCGGGCATGCTGATGATCTTCGAGGACCAGTTCGGCGTCGGCGACCTCATCGACACCGGCGAGGTCGTCGGCACCGTCGAGGAGGTGGGCCTGCGCGTGACCCGGCTGCGGGACGCCAACGGCCAGGTCTGGTACGTCCGCAACGGGGAGATCCTGCGCATCGGGAACCAGAGCCAGGGCTGGTCCACGGGCCTGGTGGACGTACCGATCGCGAACGGAGAGGACACCGCCCGTGCCATCGAGGTGCTCAAGGGCGTGGTCGCCGCGCTGTTCGCGGACGAGAAGTACGCCGACGTCCTGCTCGAGGAACCCAGCGTGGCCGGGGTCGACAAGGTGACGGCGGGCATGACGACGATCCGCATCTTCGCCAAGACGGCCCCCAACCAGCACTGGGGCGTCCAGCGAGACCTTCTCGAGCGCTCCGTGGTCGCCCTGCGTCGCGCCGGGATCAAGGCCCCGGTCGTGCCTCCGTTCGGGAGCGCCCAGGCCTGATCGCTCCTCAGAGCCTGGTCAGGCGACCGGGACCGGCTGCGTCCGCCGCGTTCCCCTCAGCAGCAACGCGAGTCGGACGAGGGCCACCGCGAGGAGCACGCTGATCCCGACCGTCGCCAGCAGGATCGCGGCGACGGCGGCGAAGGCCGGCATGTCGGGGGCGAAGCCGGTGAAGGGCGCGATCACCACCAGCAGGCCACCCACGATGGCGGACGCCGTCCCGAGGCGCCGCGCGACCCTGAACGCGCTCTGGCGCAGCGCCAGGGCGAGCGCCATCAGGCTGGCGCCGACGAGCAGCCCGAACAAGGGCAGCATCCACAGGTTCGCCGCCAGCCAGGTCGCGAACTGCCCCGCTGCGGCGGGCAGTTCCGCCTCGGGCGAGGAGGCGGTGTACCCCCAGATCAGGTGGATGGTGGCCGACGCCGTGGTGGCGAGGGTCGCGACGGCGGTGGTCACGGTCAACCCGAAGGAGCGACCCTCGGTGAACGCGTGCGCCAGAGCCACGACGAACACCAGCAGGCTCACGTCGACGACGAGGAACAGGCCCGCGAGCATCGTGAGGCCGAAGGGGCTGGCGGCCCCGCCGCTCACCAGCGCTTCGATGGGACCCATCCCCACGGTGAACACGAGCGCGGTGCCGACGACGACGAGGACGCCCGAGACGAGCGCGACGGTCGCGGCGAGGCGGTGATCCGCGTCCCACTGGAACGCGAGTTCGTGGTCGGTCATCAGTGACCTCCTGCGGGCGGTGTCGGGGCGGTCGGAGTTGGCCGCCGCGCCGGGCCCTGCAAGGACGATTCTACGCTCGACCCCCTTCCCACTGAGGGTTTTGCACCACTTTCCCCCACGGGGCCGGGACGCCCCGTCCCCGTTCTACGCTGGAGGTGCGTCGTCACGTGGGGGTGGTCGGTGTGCATCCGTTCTACGGTCCCAGCGCTCGATTGGTGTCGGGTCGTGCCGCCGGGAGGGAAGGCTTCGTGTCGATGGCCGCCTACCTGGCCTTCTGGGCTGCCGCCCTCGTCGTCGCCAAGCGAGAGCTCGACCTGCGCTGGCCCCGGCGACCGAGCGCGGGTGGGGGTTCAGGCGGGGACGCCGACCCGGCCCTGGCGGTGCTCCGGGAGCGCTTCGCGCGCGGCGAGTTGGACGAGGCGCAGTTCCGGGCGATGGCCGCGGTGCTCCATGAATCCCGGGGCGAGCCGTGACGACCGTGGCTCCGGTCGCCAAGCGACTCCGCTTCTGGGCCGGGCTGGCGTGGTTCGGTCTCAGCACCGTGCTGTTCCGTCGGCGGGACCCGATCGTCGGCTCGCTGATCGTCACCGACCGCTGCAACCTGCACTGCCGGCACTGTGCCGTCGCCAACCTGCGCAAGGTCGACTACCCGTTCGAGACCCTGCAGCGCGACCTGCGCCGCCTGTACGCGTCGGGGGTGCGCATCCTGCTGCTCTACGGCGGTGAACCACTGCTCTGGCACGACGGGAGCCGCAGCCTGCGCGACGTCATCGCCGAGGCCCGTGCCGTCGGGTTCGGCTGGGTCGGGGTCGTGACGAACGGAACCCGCGGCGTCGACCTCCCCGAGGCCGACCTCGTCCTGGTCAGCCTCGACGGCACCCGGGAGCACCACGATGCGATCAGGGGACGCACCTGGGATGGGGTGCTGGCCGGCATCGCGCAAGCGTCATCGGCCAACCTGTGCCTCTACATGGCGGTGAACGCGATCAACGTGGACGACGTCGAATACGTGGCCCGGTTGGCGACCTCGCTGCCCGCGGTGCGGGGCGTCTCGTACAACCTGCACACGCCCTACCCGGGGACGGAGGCGCTGAACCTCGACCCCGACCAGCGCAGGGACGTCTGCGCGCGGATCGGGGCCCTCATCGACGCCGGTGCGCCCGTGGTCAACCTCGCCTCCGCGCTGCCGCGGATCGCGGACGGTTCCGCGCCGCGGCCGTGCCCCCAGTGCGTGATCGTCGAGGACGGCGAGCAGTGGACGTGCGGGCGGTGCATCGAGATCCCGGGACTGTGCGAACAATGCGGCTTCCTCTTCGCCGCCGAGTTGTCGCTCCTCTTCCGGGGGGTCCCCGCCGTGGTGATGGAGGTCGTCCGGCGGTACCCGGCCCTCCTGCGCGGGGCGCGCCGCTGAGTCAGAGGGGCCGTCGCGTGACGGCCTCGACCACGCCCCACAGGCGTCGCCGGCGGGCCGACCCCGGTGCCGCCCACCCAGCGCGTCCGCCCTCGTCGGCGTGCTCGGCGAGCATCGTCGACCACAGGGGCTCGATCAGGTGGTAGGTCACCCAGCGCTCGAGGTCGTGGTAGCGGTCGAACTCCCGGGGCGTGAGCGCACGCGAGCCAAGGCCGGGGACCCAGAGGCGTCCGGAGTAGGCCTGCCAGAACGCGTCGTACAGCTGTCCGCCGAGCCGGCCCAGGTGCAACCGGCGTGCGACCGGTGGACGCCCGGCGTCCACGGCGTCGATGTAGGTCTCGACGCCGAAGTGGTTCACGAGGAAGTCCCGGCCGAGGAACGACGACGCCCCCGCGCCCATCCCGAGGAAGCGGCGCCGGGTGATGGACGTGTAGCTCGGGGAGGCCGGCCGGTTGAACGTCCACACCGAGCGCCGCGCGTACCCGTGCTCCTCGGCCAGCCGGGTCGCCTCCGCCAGCACCTCGTGCTCGCGGCGACGGTCGTGGGGTGCGGGGCCGAACGCGGTGTAGCCGAACCGCATCAAGGGATAGGTGGAGACCTGGTCGACGCCGAGTTCGAAGCAGGAGACGAGATCCCGGAGGAATGAGCCGGCGTGGGCGTCGTCGTACTCGACGTCGAGGATCAGGTCAGCGTCCACCAGGTCGAAGCGGCCGACCGCGTTCTCCAACGCCGCCCTCGCCTGTGCGGCGTCGTGCGGACGCCGCAGGTGCCGCAGCACCTCGTCCGAGAAGGACTGGACGCCGATGCTGACCGCGGTGAAGCCCAGCCGGCGCAGGGCGTCCAGACGGTCGGGGGTGGCGTGGGACGGCAGCACCTCGATGGCGCGCTCCCCGAACACCGGGAGCGCGGCGAGCACGGGGCGCAGCAGGTCGGGGAAGAGTGTCGGCGTGCCACCGCCGACGTAGAGGGACGTGAACCCGTCCGGCCCTGCCGCGCCCGCCTCAACGTAGCGGCGAGCCTCGGTGAGCAGCGCGGCGAAGTAGCGTTCCGGCTGGCCCACGCGGGGGACGACCTTGTTGTACGGGCAGAACGGGCACATGCGCTCGCAGAACGGCACGTGGACATACGCGCCGAGGGGAGTCCCGTCGGTGAGCCCGACCACCCGCGCGAACGACCCGCGCGCGGTTCCGCCAGCCCCCGCACGCCGCCCGACAGCCTTCCGGCTGAGCTCATGCACCCATCATCGCAGAGCGCGGCCTCGAACCGGCGGACTCACCCCCGCGCGTGCACCGCGCTGAGGATGTCGTGGAAGAGCCTGCGGATCTCGGGCTGGTCCAGCATGGTGGACGTCCGCGGCCGCTCGAGGGGAACGTTGAACTCGGCGGCGATGTGGCCCGGCCGGGGCGACATCACCAGCACGCGATCGGATGTGATGATCGCCTCATCGATGTCGTGGGTCACCATGAGCACCGTGAGCTTGTGGGCCTCCCAGATGCCGGTCAGGAGCGTGTGCATGTCGCGGCGGGTCAGGGCGTCAAGTGCTCCGAACGGCTCATCCATCAACAGAATGCGCGGACGGTAGGACAGGGATCGCGCGATGGCCACCCGTTGTTGCATGCCACCCGACAGTTCGGCCGGATAGGCACCCTCGAACCCGGACAGCCCCACGAGGTCGAGGTGCTCCACCGCGACTCGCCGACGTTGCGCGGAGTTCATCGGCTCGTCCCGCAGCGCGAACTCCACGTTCCCCAACGCCGTCAGCCACGGCATCAGGCTGAAGCCCTGGAACACCACACCCCGGTCCCGGCCCGGCCCCAGCACGGGAGATCCCGTCACATCGACCTCGCCGCTGGAGGGTGCGACGAGTCCTGCGATGATCGACAACATCGTCGACTTGCCGCAGCCGGACGCCCCGACCAGGCTCACGAACTCGTTCTCGGCCAGTTCGAACGAACAGTCCTCCAGGGCGGCCAGCGTCGCGAAGCGCTTGCCCACCGAGCGCACGGACACCGCCGCGGCAGCTTCGGCCTTCACCGTCGGATCCTTTCGTAACGGAACAACCGTCGCCCGATGGCTCGCATCACCTGGTCGCTCACCAACCCCAGGAATCCCAGGACAAGGACGTAGCCGATGATGGTGTCGGTGGACAGGTACCGCTGTGCCAATGTGATGCGGTACCCCAGGCCCGTCGTGGCGGCCACCAGCTCGGCGACCACGAGCCACGTCCAAGCCCAGCCCAGCGTGATCCGCAACATGTCCCACAGGCGAGGAGCCGAACTGGGAAGCACGATCCGCTTCAGGATCTGGCCATTGCGGAGCCCCAGGGTCTCGCCCAACTCGATCAACGGACGTGGGGTTTGCCGCACGGCGTCCGACACCATGAGCACCTGCTGGAAGAAGGTGCCCATCCAGATGATGAGGAACTTCTGCGAGTCGTCGATGCCGACCCACAGGATCGTCAGCGGCACGAACGCGACTACGGGCACGTACCGGACGAAGTCGATCACCGGCTGCACCGCGGCCTCCACCCGGGTGGACATGCCCACGAGGATCCCCAGGGGGATCGACATCACCGACGCCAGCAGGAACCCGACCATGATCCGGTACACGGACACGCTGGTGTCGGCCCACAACTGCCCGTTCTGGGCCTGGGTGACCAGCCGAGCCCCAACCTTGGCGGGGGACGGGAGGAACAGGGGGTTCACCAGTCCTGACGCGGCGATCGCCCACCACACGAGGAACAGCCCGGCGAAGGACGCGGCTGCGATCCCCAGGTAGGTCTTCCGTGAGATCGGCGCTCCCAAGGAGCGGTGACGGCGCGCGCGGACGCGCACGGACGGCGCGCCGGCGCTCCTCGCCATCACTTCAGGAACTGGTCGGTGGAGACAGATGCCGGATCGACCTCAGCCGTGATGATGCCGGCGTCCTTGGCCGACTGCAGCACCATCGGCAGCGTGGTGGACGCGTACTCCGCGAACTGACCCTGGTTCTCCGTCTTGCCCCAGTACTGGACGCCGGCGAACGCGGAATCCAGGTCCTCAGCCGACTCCCCCACCGCCTCGGCGATGATCGCCCGGCTGGCCGGAGTGTTGGTGTTGTACTCGGCCACCGCGTCGTACCAGACCTGCACCATGGTCTTCACGACCTGGGGGTTCGCCTTGGCGAAGGCGTCCGAGGCCACCAGCACGTCCGAGATCAGGCCGGGGTGCTCGGCCGCGTCGTAGATCTTCGCGATCTTGTCGGACTCCTTCAGGGCCGTGGTGACGTAGGGCTCATAGGTGACCGCGGCGTCCACCTGGCCCGCGATCAGCGCCGCGCCGGCGTCCGCGGCCGGCATCGGCACGGCCTGAATGTCGGACAGGGTCATGTTGTTGGCCTTCAGCGCGGCGTGCAACAACAGGTCGCTGGTCGCACCCTGTTCATAGGCCACCTTCTTGCCCTTGAGGTCCGCGATCGAGGTGACGCCGTTGGCCGCCAGCAGGGCGTCGGCCGTCGTCGAGTTGTCCTCGACCATCACGACCTTGAGCCCGATGTCCTGCGCCTTCAGCAGCAGGGCCGTGTGCGAGGCGATGTTGTCCATGTCGATCCGGCCGGACGCGAACGCCGCGCTCTGCTCGGAGTCCGACTTCAGCTCGACCAACTCCAGCTTGATGCCCTTCGCGGCCAGCATCCCCTTGGCCTCGGCCACGTGCCACTGGCCGTACCCGATCCACGGCTGGATCCCCATGCGCACCGTGACCTCCTGCTGGCCACCCGCCGACGGGGTGGCCGTGGGCGTGGGTGCAGCGCAACCAGCCAGAACCAGCGCGGCGGCGACGGCACCAACGATCCGGACACGAGACATCTTCAGCATTCCAACCTCCGGGCGCGATCAACCGCACAAGTATCCACCGCTCACACCGCACGATCCGGGACGGTCTGACAGGTGGAAGCCGCGGACCGTGCTCCACGTTGGACCTGTGGTGGGGATCCGCTGGCCGCGGGAGGCGATGACCGCCAGCGGCTCAGACTGCCAAGATGGAGCCATGCCGACCTACACCGTGCGCACGGCGTACGGACGTCTGGACCCCGCCGCACGCGCGCGCCTCGCCCACGAGATCACTGCGGCCCACACCGCTGCCACCGGGGCGCCGGGCTTCTTCGCCCAGGTGGTGTTTGACGAGGTTGATCCGGATCGGCACTTCGTCGGTGGAGTGCCCGTCGCCCACGAGGTGGTCTTCGTGCAGGGGCAGATCCGCCATGGTCGGACGCCCGAGCAGAAGCGCACGCTCCTCGAAGGCGTGGTTCAGGCCGTCACGGACGTGCTGGGGGTGAGACGCCGGGCCGTGTGGGTGTACCTGCTCGAACTGCCACCGACAAACATGGTTGAGTACGGGTACGTGCTGCCGGCTGCGGGCGACGAGGCGCGGTGGATCGCGTCGCTCGACCCCGAGGACCGGGACCACCTGGGAGCTTGACAGCCCGCGTCAGCGGTTGCCACTGGTCCGATCCGGTAGGGCGAGGTTGCGTAGGCGCCAACCGACGAGGGCGAACCAAGTGGGCAGGAGCAGGCCGTAGATCAGGTACGTGGGCCCGATGAGGGGCCTGAACGCCTCGCTCACGATCCCGAGGAAGCCGGTCACGACACCCAAGACCGCCACGTACCGCGGGAAGACGCCTCCACGCATGCACCACGACATCACCAGAATCGCGGCCGCCGTGAGGACTCCCGCCCAGGAAACCGCATTCGTGGTCGCGATCAGCGCCTCGGCGGCACCGATGAGGCCGGGCCGCTGGGACTCAGGTGCCACCGCGTACGCGTCACTCAACACGACCAAACCGCCATGGAGGGACTGGGGGCTGCTCCCCAACGCCAACGCGATGGCCTCAGACGAGACACCCAGAAGGCCTCCCACGAGCGTGAGGTTCTTGTTCACGTCCTTCAAGGCGATCCCCACGGCGGCGAACACCAGCATGGCCGGAACGGCCAACCCGACGAAGCTCACCAATTCGACGAGGTACACCACCTTGTTGAGGGCGATGTACTCCAACAACGGTTGACCCTGCACCGGAGGCAAGGGGGCGATGAACACCAACGCCACGGGCACCAGCACGAGAATCACGAACAACAAGGCCGAGGCCGCGCCGATCGAATACAGCGACCGCCACGACACATCCACCTTGGGCACCGAACCGTCCACGACGGCCACTCCGCGCCGCTTCATGGGCCCATCATCGCCCTCATGGGCGGTCCCGGTGTCTCCCGTGGTAAAGTCGTCGTCGGCCTTCGGGCCATGGGCCCCCTTAGCTCAGGGGATAGAGCACCGCCCTCCGGAGGCGGGAGCGCAGGTTCGAATCCTGCAGGGGGCGCCAAGAATTCCTGCTCGTGCGTCGCCCAGCGGCCACCAAGCGTTCACCTCGCTTCTCCACACTGAGCCGCATGCAGCTCAACACCCCCCTGGCGCGCGTGTGCGCGGCCCTCACCGTGTCGGTGCTCCTGGCTTCGTGCAGCGCCTCCCCCACCCCGGACGGCGGGTCAGCCGGCAGCGCCAACGCGGACGCCGCGGCCAAGGCGACGACGTGGGGCAAGACGTACGACCAGTCCACCTGCACCGACTGGGCCACGAAGATGAACGACCAGGAGCGCACGGACGCCGCCCAGGCCATGCTGCAGGACCGGCGCAAGGACGACGGGGACCAGGCTGCCCCTCAGGACGACCTGGTCACCCAGTTCACCGGCAGCGTGTCGACCCTGTGCACCGATGGTCCGACCATGCGCCTCACCGAGGCCGGTCGGATGGTCTACATCTCCGAGAACGACGTCTACGCCCCCTGACTGCTGAGGTGGCCGGGTCGCTGGGGTGAACCTCAGCCGACCCGGGCCGCGTACCAGTTGGCGACGCCCGCCACCTGGCTGATGTAGGTCTCCGACCGGTTGTAGGCCATGACGCCGGCTCGCCACTGGGCGGTCCCCCGCATGCTGCTGGCTGCACAGAGGTATCGGCCTGCCGCGAGCGCGGCGTCGTCGATGTTGTGCGGGTCCTTCACGCCATCGCCGTTGCCGTCCGCCCCATGCCTCGCCCACGTGGAGGGGATGAACTGCATCGGACCAACAGCACGATCCCACCGCGTGTCCCGGTCGAGTCGTCCGCCGTCGGTGTCACGGATCGCCGCGACGCCCTCACCGTTCAGGGGAATGCCGATGATTTCGGGGACGGAACGTCCGTCCGCCCCCACCGTGGCACCGAGGTAGGTGCCGTGCTGACTCTCGATGTAGCCGATGCCGGCGAGGGTGTTCCAGCCGATGGCGCAGCTGGGTTGTTCGGACGCCAGCGTCAGGTCGGCCTGGGCGTACGCCCGCAGGACGCGGGGCGCGACCCCGGTACTGGCGGAGGCCCGCTGCAGCCAGTCGGGATCCACCCGGTTCACGGCGGTCCCCGAGGTGGGGCCAGCCGACCGCGTGGACACGGCCAGCGGCTGCCTCGCGACCGGCTCCTGCTCAACGGGGGTCGTGGCGGACGCCGCCAACACGCCCTGCAGGTCGGCGGCGGTGTAGTCATCGTCGACCTGGGCCCCCCGGGCCAGCAGCGGCCCGCCGAGCACGACGCCGAGCACTGTCAGCGCCACCGCGCCGATCACGAGGTCGCGCACCCAGCGCCGTCCGCCCGGCGGTTCAAGCCATGTGTCGTGGCTGGAACCGAGGACGGAGTCACCGGTGGGGGCTGGGGCAGCACCGACGGGCACCATCCCGGATGGTGCCGCCCCAGCTGGTGGATCTGCGGGACCCACCGCGTCGTCCACCGGGTGCCGGCCATCGACGGCGCTCGCATACCGTCGGGCCGGACTCTCTGGTAAGGCCTCTTCGCCGGCGGCGAAGAGGTAGGAGGGGCGAGGTGGCAGCACGGCGTCCTCTACAGAAGGTTCGGGAGCATCTTGGTCACCTGGTCGGCGACCAACAATCCCGCGAGCAACAGGGTCGGCACGGCGACCACCCAGGTCTTGGCCCCACCCACGCGTCGCCACATGTAGGCCAGCCCGACTTCGGCCATCAGCAGGAACTGCAGCGCGAAGACGAGCGCCCACACGGTGCTCGTGTCTCCTTGCAGCGCTTGGTGCGCCTTCGGAAGGGCGAGGGGACCCGTCTGGCGGAGCCCCGGATCCTGGACGTCGGTGATGAGGTCGGCGTCCACCCGGACGATGCCGCTCGGCATGTAGGGGAAGCCGCGCCCGGTGACCAACTGGAGCCGGCTCGACTCGGGATTGAAGGCCGGCGCGAGGTCGCCCTCGTAGCGCACACCGAGCACCTTGAAGAGGTGTTCGCCCTGCCCGGTGATCACGCGGACGGACTCACCTGGGGCCAGCTCCTGGATGCGGCTGAACGGCGCACCGTAGGCCGACATGCGCCCCATCACGATGCTGACGCCGCGCTGACCGGGCAGGACGGTGTCCCGCCGGTGGCCGGGCCCGTTCATCAGGACGCCCGAGGACGTCCCCTCCACGATGATCTCGTCCACCCCGATGGCAGGGATCTGGATGCGGGCCACCGGCACACCGTCGGCCAACAGGACGTCGTCGAAGGTTCCCTCGCTGACCGGGGCGACCCCCTCGGCCAGCTGGTGGCGGAAGTCGTCGAACAGGCGCGTCTGCTGGACGACGTGGTGCAACGGGCTGTAGGCGACCAGGTTGAGCAGGAAACCGATGCTCACCACGAGCAGCACCACGAGGACGCCGCGGGCCACGAGTTGGGCGCGGCTCAGCGGCGCGTACTGGACGGGCTTCCTGAGCGCGCTCAGGGGCGGAGGCTTGGGCTGGCCCTTAAGCGGCTTCGGCGGCTGCCGGGTGGGCAGAGGTGCCGGGGGTGCGGGTACCGTGCCGCCCCCGTTGTCAGCCCTGCTCATGCCACGGCCCCCTCGAGGTGGGCGCTCTGCTGCGACGGACGGTGGAGCTGGTACCAGCGACCCGCCGCGGCACCGGCCGCCACCAGGATGACGAGCCACGGCACGAAGAACGTCCACCCCTCGCGGGTGGCGGAGCCGAGCTGCTCACCCTTGGCCGTCCTGTCAGGCGTGAACGTGGCGCCCGCCTTGACGAGAGCCCATTGGCCCATGCCGTCCAGGTGTGCGGACACGACGCGCAGCTCACCCGCGGGGATGGGGTCGACCTGCACCTCGACGGGCGATCCGATCGCCCCGCCCAGCCACTGGGTGGCCCACACCGTGGCCTTGCCTCCGATGGGCTCCGCGTAGGCGTTGCGGACCGTGAACTGCACCCGCAGGACCCCGCGGGAGGGATCGGCGGAGGCCACGTAGTCCGTGTCCAAGCTGCTCACGTGCAGGATGCCCCGACCGTTGGCACCCAGAACACCGGTGGGATTGGTGTTGGCGTTGCCGGAAGCGTCCGCAGACACCGAACTCGGGTCGGTGGTCCCACTGCCGGGGGCATTGACCGAACCCCCATTGGAATCCGACGCGCGATCCGCGGGATCGTCCGCCACCACCACGCTCATGCTCTTCGAGACTTGGGGCTCTTCGGCGTGCGCGGGCCCCCCGCTCAGTGCAGTCAGCGCGCACACCACACCCAACAGGGTGGTGACCGCCCCTCTGGCCGTACGGTGACTCACAGGGCCTCTTCGCGTACCGAGGAGGCCATGGCTGCCCGCTCGGCTTCAGCCTGGGTCTGGGCCAACCATTCCTCCGCCAACTGGGCGTCGCGCTGGCGCTTGTGGCGCAGGTACAGCCAGATGCCCACCCCGAGGGCAGCGGCGGCGAGGACCACCCACGGCATGGCCAGCAGGAACGCGCTGCGCTGCACGGAGGGCAGGACGGGCGGGACGGGGGCATCGGGATCGATGGACGTGGTGAGCAGCCAATTGGCCTGGACGAAGCCGACGGCGGGGACGCCCGGCAACTCGAACGTGAGGGTGCGGGTCGAGCCCGGCAGCATCTCGTTGACGCTTTCGAAGGTCTCGTGGCCCACCGGAATGCCGAACCAGGTCGTGCCGGTGAGCGTCACGCGGCCGCGCATGGCGACGTTGCCGGTGTTGGTCACCGTCGCGGTCGAACGCACCGATCCATCGAACGGGTTGAGCCCGCCCGTGTAGGTGCTCGCGATGCTGCTGATGGACAGGTTCGGCTGGAGGTCACCGGAGACCCGGGCGTAGAGCCGGATGGCGACGCGACGGTCGAGCGTGACCTCGCCCTCGCGGACGGAGGACGCCACGATGCCGGCGGCGTGGTCCCCCGGGGTGGCGTCGGTGGGCACGGCCATGGTGAACGGCAGGACGCGCGACTTGCCCGGGGCGAGGTCGAGCTCGACCTTCTCCTTGCCGTCGAACTTCACCCAGGAGCCGGCCCCCTTCGGAGCCTCGTTGGTGTCGAGCAGGGTGAACTCCCCCGCGTCGTCGTTGAACGCGTCTGTGGCGAAGACGGTGACCTTCAGCGGCGTGGTGCCGGCGTTGGCGACCAGGACGTGGTCGGTGACCTTCTGGCCAGGATCCGCCTTGAGGCTGTAGCGACTCTTGTCCGTGGCCCTGCCGTTGGCGTCCACGACGGCGATCGCAAGACCGGCGGACTGCTCGGGGCGTGGGTCCTCTGCGTGGGCAGCCGGGGCGGACACGATGCCCAGGGGGAGCAGCACGGTCAGAAGTGTGAGGAGTGTGCGTGCGACGCGTCGTCGGGAGCTGGTGTTCATGGTGGCGAGCCTTTGGGTCGAGGTGTGCTGGGGCCGTGGGGCCGGGACGAGGGCGTCCCGGCCCCACGGGTGTCAGAGGTGGTCAGAGGTGACTGCCGGGCCCACTCCCGCCCGTGGGCGTTGGTGCGAGAGGGCCCGGCAGTGGGCTCACTTGGAAACCAGGGTCAGGGTGAGCTGGCCGGTGTACTTGCCGTTCTGGGCGCCGGCGGGCGCGAGGAACGTCAGGTCGGCGTTGAAGTCGGCGAAGCCGGAGAACTGGCCCTTGTCCTGCGAGGCGAAGACAGAGCCGTACGTCGCGGCACCGGCGGTCTGCTCGGCGCCCAGCTTCACGCCAGCCGGCGTGTGGACGTTGCCATCCTCATCCGTGATCGCCTGCTTCTCCTGGCTGACCAGGACCGGCTTGAGGCCGAGGGCCGACGGGGCGATCGTGTTGGTGCCGTTGGCGTGGGTGAAGGGGCTCACGTTGGTGTTGAGCGACCAGCCCTCGGTGGTGAACCAGCGGGTGTCCTCGACCTGGAACTGGCCCAGCGTGCCCTGGGACTTGGACTGACGGTTGCCGTTGTCGTCCTTGACGCTCGGGAGGCGGGTGAGTTCGGTGTCCGCGTTCACGTTGACGTTCTTGAGGATGAGGCTGCCGTTGGGCACCCCGGCCACGTTCGCCGAGACGTTGGAGGTGACCGAGCCGATGGTGGTGTCGGCGGCGATCGGGGCGTCCGCACCCTCGGTGTAGGAGCGAGTACCGGTCAGGGTGATGACCTCAGCGGCCGTGGAGGCGGCGAAGAGGGCCGAGTCAGCCGGGACGAACTTGGCGGTGAAGGCGTTCACGCCACCGTTGAGGGTGGTGGTGAGGCCGGCGGCCGGCGCGGAGGAGGAACCCACCAGGGAGCCGTTGTTGAAGAACTGGACGACGCCCGTGGCCTCGGCCGGAGCGACCGTGGCGGTCAGGTTGACCGTCGTGCCGGCCGGGTGCTCGGAGCCCGAAACGAGGTCGGAGACCAGCGTGGTGGTGGTGGCGGTCGCAGGCTTGGCAGTGGCCGAAACGGTCACAGCGGCCGTGGTGACGGGCACGATTGCGCTGTTGGTGGCCGTGTAGGTGGCCGTGTAGGAGTGGTCATCCACGGTGGCCGGGGTCACATCGAAGGTGTAAGGAGCCGAGAGGTCCTCGCCCAGCTTCGTGGCGCCCTCGAAGAACTCCACCTTGCCGTCGACCGTGCTGCTGTCGGAGTGCGTAACGGCGGCGGTGAGGGTGGAGGAGGTGTTGACCTCGACCGAGGTCGGGTTGGCGGTCAGGACGACGGACGCAGTCGGGGCAGCCGGCGGGGTCACGAGGGCCCACGGCGACACCGTGTAGTTGCCGGTGCCGGCCTCGATGGTGATCTCACGGTAAGTCGCGGCGATCGGCTGGACGCCGGGGAAGTCGGCAGCGAAGGCCACGCCGTACCAGAACGAACCACCGGAGGCGATGTCGTCCGCGATACCGCCGGGGCCATCAGTGAGGTTGTTGAGCGTCATCTCAGGAACCATGGTGCCGCCGTTGGGGCCGGCCGCCGCATCAACCGCGTAGGCGCTCCACGTGTTGATACCGCCCATGAGGTCGGTGGGGTTCTTCTTGGACAAGAAGCGCCACACCGAGTTGAAAGGGGTGGCACCGGTCACGGCACGCTCGGGCGCCGCGTTGATCTCGGCCAAGACGTCGGTGGGGCTGGCGGACGCGATGACGCTCTCGTCACGAGCGTAAGACCGGGTGGGGTCTCCATCGGCGTACTCGCCGGTGTTCGCGTCGTACAGGTAGAAGGCGCCCTTTGAACCGGGCTGAGCAAACCCGGTACCCGGGGCGCCGGGCGCGTTGATGTCACCGGGCTGCGGGTTGAGTGCAACGCCAGGAGCGGCGAATGCCGGGGAGACGAGCCCGCCGGTCAGGAGTGCGGCGGAGAGCGCCCCCGCAACGGCGGCACGCTTGAGGTTGATGGTCATGTCAGATTTTCCTTTCGAGGTCCAAGATCACTTGAGGTTGGCGCGCGTGGGCGTGGTGGTGGAGGGGGCGAGGAAGCCGAACTTCTTCTTGACCGAACCCGCCTGCGACGGGAGCGTGCTCTGGGTGTTCCCGAGCTTCGACGCAGCGTTGCTGACGAGGTTCGCAAGCCCGGCCTCGTACTTGGCGTCACCGAGGGTGACACGAGCGTTCTCGACGACGATGTACGTGTCCCGGCCCCACGTGGTGTTGGAGTAGAAGGCTGCGTTGGGGACCGCAGAGGTGCCGGTTCCGGTCACGGCCGGAGTACCCGCCACCGGCGAGCCCACCGTCACGCCCGCACCGCGACGGTCGACGCCGGCCCCGGTGTTCTGGGCGACCCACTGAGCGGCCGACATGGGGGCCACCGCGTTGGCCGGGAACGGCTGGCCGTTGGAGAGGGTCTGGGTGTCGTGCTCCTGACCCACCGCAACGCAAGCACCGAGCGTGGCCTCGGTGAGGCCCAGCTTGGACAGCCAATCAGAGCGCGTGCCCGAGCCGGCCTGCGGGATCACCGGGGTCACGGTGACGCCACCGACGGTGCTGATCGTGCAGTCGAAGAGGCCCTTCAGGGTGGCCTGGTCGATGTTGGCAAACGCGGAGTTCGCGCCTCCGGAGTGGGCGTAGGTGAGGGCGTCGCGACCGAACGGGACGTACAGGAGCGGACCGGTCGGGTTGGCAGCCGAGCCTGCACCGGACGAGGAGCGAGCCACGTCCACCTGGTTGCTGATGACCACGTTGGCCGGTGCGCCGACAGTCTTCGCGGTGTAGGGCGCGCCGTCGATGGAGCGGCTGAGGGCCGTCACACCGTCACCCGAGCCATTGGGCCGGCCGAAGCGCGGACCGTTGCTCTTCGTCTGGATCCAAGTCGTTCCCGTTGCGTCGAAGGAGCCGATCTTCTGATCGCCCGCCAGCGAGCGAACGTTGCCACCGGAGATGCTGGTGCCGTTGGCCAGGGCGTTCAGCACGTCCTGGAGCGTGTCGGAGCCAACAACCACGTAGCTGTTCGAGACGGGCTCGGCGTGGGCGGCCGGAGCGGCCGCCGCGGTGATGGCCAGCGCCGCGGCAGCGGCGATGGCGATGGGACGGGTAAACTTCATCAGTCAGTTCCTTTCGAAAAACTGGTGGTGCTGACGAATTCCAAGTGGGCGTGGATTCACGACCACTTGCACCGGCCGGGGCGTTGCAGCGCCCCGGTCGGCTGCTCTTGGGTTGACGATGGGTGCGGCGCCGTCACAATCGCCTCCTGCGGGACACCAGCGGAAGGCTGATGGCTGCCAACGCGGCCGCCCCGGCACTCACGGGAACCGCGGCGGCCAAGGCTGTCGCTTCTGGATCGGTCCCCGTCTTGCTCCCTCGGTGGGGTGCATTGCCCACGGGCAATCGGTCTTGGCTGGCTGGGGCGGCCATGGCTGCGGGGGGTGCAACTCCTGCATTGGCGAGGGCGTTTCCGATCGGGGTGGTGTCGACCGGTGCCAACGAGCCGTCGGACCACTCCTCTCCGATCGACCCGGAGGAGTCGCCCAGTTCGTCACTGCCCCAGGAGGAGTCTTCCTCGGGCAGAGTCTCAGCACCGGTGGTCGGCTCTTCTTCCTGCTCGGGCTCAGGATCCTCCTCCGCCGGCCACAGACCCGACTTGATGATCGCCGCGGACGCCACAGCCTGCTCCTCCCACGCCTTCGGGATGGGGGCGTAGCCGGGTGGGAGTTGGCCGTCCTCCGTGCCGGGAGTCTGGCCCTTGGTGGCCGAGTACGTGATGAACTCCGCGTAGGCGCCACGCATCTCGGCGTCGGTCTGCGCCGGGTTGAGCGCCGCGTAGATCGGCATCGCCAGAGGGTAGGCATCCTTCGCCTGCTTGGCTTGATCGGAGGCGGGGTCGAAGCGAACCACCTGGGGCTGCCCCGCCATCGCGGTCATGGCCCGGGCAGCCGCGGTCAGCGCGGCGGGGGTGGCTCCCACGAACTCGCCGGCGGGGTTGCGCAGCAGGGCTGTGGCGACCTGATCACGCGCCGAAGCGGGCGTGGTGCTCAAGGCCATCACCTGCTGACGACCCGGCACGCGGCGCTGCGACTTGCCGTACTTGGGGGGAGCGCCATTGGGATCCCAGTCGCCCAGGATCATCCCGTCACCGCGAAGCACGCGGTTCGAACCGTCCGCGAACGAAGAACTGAACGGGCGCCACGTCACCAAGTTGACCGCTCCCCTGCCTCCCACCTCGGCCGGTCGCTCGATCGGATCGGCCTTGGGGAAGCTGTCGGACGGCAGGTCCAACGCCGCCCCGCTCTTGTTCAGCTCCGGGTTGGTCGAGTACCAAGGGTTCACCTTCATGCCCCACGGGTCGGGCTCGCCGCCCAGCCAAGCCTTGGCCTCGGGGTCGGCCAGCACGTACTCCCACACAGCGATGGCGAGGTCGGAGCGACCCAAGGGCATCAACACGTCCGCCATGGGCGGGTCAGGCATCGCCTGGAAGCCCCATTCGGGTTCGTTGATCGCCAAGAAGTCGGGGTCGTACACGAGCGTCTGCGGGTTCTTCCCGAGGTGCGAGACGTCCGCACCACCCGGCAACGCCCGAGTGTAGGAACCGGTCAGCAACTTGGCCAACAACCGCGGGGTCAGCTTCAATTCGGTCAACGGCAGCTGGCGACGATCCAAGTACTCCTGGGGGGCGTCCTTGCCATCTCGCTGGGCGGGCCAAGCATCGGCGACGAACGCTACCGTCACTCCCCCGAGCGCGATCGGTGCATAAGCCATCGCGTCCACGTCACCCTCGAGCAGTTCAACGGGTCGCGA
This sequence comes from Propioniciclava sp. LT432, assembly GCF_059515965.1. Classification (NCBI taxonomy): domain Bacteria; kingdom Bacillati; phylum Actinomycetota; class Actinomycetes; order Propionibacteriales; family Propionibacteriaceae; genus Propioniciclava; species Propioniciclava sp. LT432. The sequence goes on from NZ_JCAKNE010000022.1 coordinate 58,308, forward strand.
CGTGAGCGCCAAGGCGCTCGGATAGGTGCCCGCCGCACTGTAGGCCGCATCGGACTCAGGCAGGGTAGTCAGGTTGTACGGTGCGCCACCCTCGCTGGTGCAGAGCACGGGCTGCCACGATCCAACCGCCGCAGCCGAGAGCTCGCTGCCAGCCAACTGCTCCTCGACAGCCCCGATGGGGCACTTGGAGCCGAGCGGCTTGAAGTCGAGCTTGACCGCGATGTGGTGCTGCCAAGCGTCCCACCACAGGCCGGGCGTCCGGATCATCGAGTCGCCGTTGTCGGCCTCCGGCCGGGGAATGACCACGAGCCAGCAGGAGTGGCTGCCGGTGATGGTTCCGCTGGCGTTGCGGATGGGATTACCGCAGCCCAGTGCCGGCGACTGCATGGACGTTTGCACTTCGAAGGGGATCGATCCCGTGCCGTCCAGCCCGAAGGGCGCCCAGCGGATCTCGTTCGAGGTGCTGGCATTGAAGTACTTGTTGTTCGCGAAGTTCACGGAGTCCTGGTCGGGCTTCAGGACCACGTCGCCCTTGGTGTTGGTGGTGAGGTTGTTCAGGACCACGTCCTCCGGAGCCGCCTTCTCGTCGACGATACGCTTCTCGTTCCAGCCAACGAACGGAATCGCGCTCCACGTCGCCCATTGGCCCGGGGCCGTGTAGGGGTGGTCCTCAACCGGCACCCGCTCGGTGGGTTGCTGCTGGTAGCCGTCACGCGTCGCTCCGTACGACCCCGTCCCATAGACGCACGTGCGCCGGTCGGGGTGTCCCGGATTGTTCGGGTCCTCACCCCAGCACTGGGCAATCTGGAGAAAGTTCTGTCCGCCGTTGTCACTCCCCTGCGCTGCCGAGCCATTCGGCCCGCCCTTGTAGCTGACCTTGATGCCCTGGGCCACCAGATCCTGGGTCTGCGAGAAGGTCACCTCGAGGTCGGGGAAGGGGGCGTTCGCGTAGTCCATGTCGTAGCTCGCCGCGCTGATGGTGACGGCGGACGACGAGGCACCAGGCTCAGCTGCACGGACCGGAGAACCCACCAAGGAGGCTGGCAGGACGAGACCGAGCACCGCGGCGAGGGTCAACAGGCGCGTCCGCCAAGGACGCCGTCCGGCTTGGGTGGAAAGCATGGACACGGGCTCAGGCATCCCAGCCGCCTCCCTTCTTGAGCGGAGTCGCGACGAGCGGGGGCACGACGATGACGCCGAGCAGCAGGGCGATCGAACCCAGCATCAGCCAACCAGTCGAGCCGAAGCCCTCATCGGGCATCGCGAAGGGGCGCGCGGCCGCGTTGACGCCTCCTGACGTGGGGGCGATGCCATCGCCCGAGAGCCCCAGCTCCTGGAGTTCCTCCGGGGACAGGCCTGCCACCACCGGGTCGAGGGCGGTCGCATCGCTGGTCACAGCCGCGGTGTCCGTGGGCGTGGCTGCTCCGGCCCCCCCAGCACCACTCGACGTCGCGGCTCCACCGGATCCGCCCGTTGCGGTTCGGCCACCGGTTGCGGCGGGCGTCCTGCCGCCGGTCGTGGCCGCTGCGGTCGGGGCCGTCTTGCCCTGTGCCGTCACCTTTGTGGTGCCCAGGGCCCCGCCCGTACCGGTGGTGCATTGGGTGTCGCCCTGCTTGTCGCACGCGGCCGGCTGGGGGGCGTTCTTGGCCAGCTGGTTGCTGGATTCGGAGTCGCCCGGCTTGAAGGTGGGGTTGTTGCACTTGTTGAAGTCGACGCCGGCTCCGCCGGCGCCGGGAATCCTCGCGATCTGCTCCGAGCCCGCGCGGACAAGGTTCATCGGGAGCGGCGAGTAGCCCAAGGGGTCGGCCGTCCGCTGGCCTTCACACAGCACGTACCTCATGAACGTGGCCAGTGAGTCACCCTTCTTCTCCGTGAAGATGCGACCGGTCTTGATCTCGGTCGGCACGATCACGTACGAGTAGCTCGAGAGGGGGTAGGTCCGTGGGTCGTCGCTGTTGTACACCCCATCCAGGATCTGCGTCAGGTAGTCGGCGGAGCCCTTGTTGGTGTTGATCTGGGCCTTCGTCAGCGCGACGGCGACGGAGTTGGCCGTCGGCTCGATGTAGTAGCCCGCCTTGTTGAGCACCTTGGCCACGGGGAACTTGGCGTTCTTCGCGTACGAGTACTCCACGTAGGTGATGGCGCCCTCGCCGTAGTTCTGAGCAACGTAACCGGCGACGCCGTCCGAGCCCTGCTGGGCCTTCGACCCGGGGAACTCCGGGAACTGGGAGCGCATGCCCTTCGTCCACAGGCTCGGGTACTGCTTGGACATCCACAGCGTGAACTGGGCCGACGTGCCCGACCCGTCGGAGCGGATGACCGGGACGATGGTCCGGTCGGGCATCGCCAACAGCGGGTTGTCGGCCTGGATGGCCGGGTCGTTCCACTTCGTGATGGCCCCGGTGAAGATCTTGGTGACCACCTCGCCGCTGAGCCGCAGGTTCGTGACCCGCTGGCCGCCGATCTTCAGGTTGTACATGAAGCTCGTGCCGCCCGCCACGATGGGCATGTAGGCATAGCCGACGTCCGGCTTCTCTGGGCGCGAGCCATCCTCCGGCGCGGCCTGGAAGGGAATCTCGCTGACCGCGAAGTCGACCAGTCCGTCGATGAAGTCCAGACGGCCACGCGTGGAGCCCTGGCCGGTGTAGTTGACGCCGAGGCCGTAGTTGTTGCCGACGTTCCCCTTCCACTGGTCGATGGCGTTCTTCGACCAGGTCGAGCCGGAGCCCAGGATCGGGTCATAGGCGGCCGCCGCGGGCGACACGTTACCCAGCAGGGACACCATCGCGAGCAGGGAGATCATGAGGGCGGACAGGAGACGTCTCATCAGGACTCCTCGGGGTCGGAGTTGGCAGGACGGGGGTCCACGGGCTTGGTGCGGGCGCGTTCACGGTCCACGAACCGTTTGAGGTCGCGCAGGGACGCCGCCTTGGCGGCACGCCGCTGCCGATCGCTCAGGTCGCCGGGTGGGCGTCCGCCGATCAAGCGGGCTGCCATGAAGAGCACGAGCACGAGGAGCAGGAGCACGGCCGCCGTGCCGAAGCCGCGCGCCACCATCGTGGGCTCGGGCGATCGCACGAAGTCGAAGACCTGGAGCGGCAGGGAGATCATGGGTCCCTGCATCGGGTTGGTGTTCATGGCGCCGGTGATGCCCGACGTCAGGAGGACCGGGCTGGTCTCGCCGATGCCGCGGGCGGTGCCAAGGATGACGGCGGTGACCAGACCCGAGCGTGCGGTCGGGAGCACCACGTGCCAGACGGTGCGCCACCGGGTGGCCCCCAGCGCGTAGGCAGCCTCGCGGAGGTTGTTCGGCACGAGGCGCAGCACCACGTCGGCGGAGCGGATGATGATCGGCAGCATCATGACCGTGATGGCCAGTGCCGCCGCGAGGCCGGAGCGCTCGCGCGTCACGCCCAGGATGAAGGCCGCGTAGATGAACAGGCCGGCGACGACCGAGGGCAGCGCCGTCATCGCGTCGGCGACGGTCCGGACGAAGCGGGCGAAGCGCCCACTGACCTCGTTGAGGAACACGGCCGTGCCGATGCCGAGCGGGACCGCGATGGCCAGGGAGATGCCGATCTGGATCAGGGTGCCCACGAGGGCGTGGAGGATGCCGCCCGTGCTCAGGGGATCCAGGGGACCCGCGACCCTCATCGTGTCGAAGAAGAAGTTGGGGTAGGTCAGGGGCTCGATGCCGCGGGACAGCGTGTAGATCACGATGAAGCCCAGCGCCCCGAAGAGGATCCCGCCCAGGCTGACGAACAGCACGGCGGAGACCCGATCGACGACCTCCAGCCAAGTGGCGTTGATCTTGACCAGCAGCACGTACAGGGTGATGAACGAAAGGAACGCCACCACGACGAACCCGATCGAGCCCTGCATGGGCGAGAACCAGCCGAACAGGAGGGCCGACAGCGAGAGGCCCCCCACTCCGGCACCCATGAGGTCGATGCGCTCGGTGAGCGGCATGCCATGGATGGTGCGCCGATCCTCCGCCACACGCGGGGCCCCCGTGGCCGGCCGGAAGGTCGACGGCGTCCGGGGTGCCTCGGCGATCGCCGTGGCGGCCGCCACCTGCGTCTGCTCGACGTCGCGCTGGATCACCTGGTCAGTCATCGCTCTCGGCCCCCGATCGCGACCGGGCCACGATGGAGGAGGCCGTGAAGTTGATGACCAAGGTCAGCAGGAACAGGACCAGGCCCGCCGCCATGAGCGCCGACAAGCCGAACTCGCTGGCTTCGCCGTAGCGCAGGGCGATGTGGGCCGACACGGAGTTGGTGCCCGTCTTCAGCACCTGCCAGTTGATGGCGAAGATCGGCGAGATGATCATGTAGACGGCGATCGTCTCGCCCAGGGCGCGGCCGAGCCCGAGCATCGTGCCGCCGATCATGCCGCCCCGCCCGAACGGCAGGACCACCGTCTGGATCATGCCCCAGCGCGTCGCGCCCAACGCGTACGCGCCCTCCCGCTCGCCGATCGGGGCGCGGGCGAAGGCCTCGCGCATGATCGACGTCTGGGTGGGAACGACCATCAGGCCGACGACGACCCCGGCGATGAACGCCGAGGAGGTGAAGGCGCTGGCCTCCGTGAGCGCCTGACCCGTCTGATCGGTCACCGCTAAGAGGGGGATCCAGCTGAGGTAGGTGGAGATCCACCTGGACACCGGGATGATCTGCTCCTGCAGGAAGTAGACCCCCCACAGGCCGAACACGATGCTGGGGACGGCGGCCATGAGGTCGACCAGGGACACCAGGATGCCGCGCAGCCGCCCGGTGACGATCTCCGACAGGAGCAACGCCGTCCCGATCGACAGGGGAACGCTCACGCACAGTGCGATGAGGGCGATCGACGTCGTGCCGAACAGGATCGCGGCGACGCCGAATTCGCCGGTCTCCGGCGACCACTTGACCTCGGTGAGGAATGAGAGGCCCGACGTCCGAAGTGCGAGCGCTGCGCGCAGGGACAGGAACAGGCCCACGGCCAGCATGATCGCCACCGTGATGATGCCCGCCGCGCGCACGGAGGTGCGGAATATGTGGTCGGCGGCGGTGAAGTTGACCGCCGGGCGGTACGGGTGATCCTGGGCCACCGGCTCGAGGTCGGGCTCACGCAGCATCGTGGTCATGCGGTCACCTCCTGGGACGGTGTGGGCGAGGCGGCCGGGGCGGACGCCGTCGGGCGGTTGGCAGCGGCAGGGCCTGCAGCGGTGGGGGCGGGCGACACAACCGGGGCGGGCGAGGCACTCGCCGTGGCTGACGGGACCACGCGGGGAAGCAGGCTGACCTCGGCACCCAGCGTGACGGACTGCCCCGCGACGGGGATCGTCGAGGCCACCAGGTCCCGGCTCGCCATCCCTGCACTCCAGGTCGCCTGGAAACCCGACTCACGCAGCGTCAGCGCGGCCTGCGCGACCGGCTGGCCGGCCACGTTCGGCACCACATTGCGACCGGACGACAGCACCAGGTCGACGAACGACCCCGCGGGAACCTGCTGCCCGGCAGCGGGCTGCTGGGCCAGCACGACGCCGGCGGGCTGGGTGGAGTCCTGCTCGGACACCGCACCCACGCCCAGACCCGCCCCATGGAGGAGGGCAACGGGGTTGTCCCTCGACCCGGCGACCGCGGGCACGGCGACCATCACCACCGCGACCGCCGCGACCTCGGAGCCCTGCGGGACAGGAACCGTCGCGGCCTGCTGGGGCACGTTCAAGGGGGCCGCCGCGGTGGACGCCTCCTCCAGCGGACGGAATTGCTGGTAGACGGCGACACCACCCACGATCAGGAGCAGGGCCGCCACGGTCAGCCAGCCCGCGCCGGCTCGCTCGACCCGGGAGCGCGCGGACGAGCGAAGGGGAGCCAGCGGCGCCGCGGGGGTCGGGGTGGGCGCGCCGAGGTACGCGAGGTCGGGGACCGTCGTGGCGGGCAGCACCTTCGTGTGCTGGGCGTCGTCCGAAACCCCCGCCGGCACGGGAGCCGGGACGACGGCCTTCGGCAGCAGCGGGGCCGCCTCGTCGAGCGCGGCGGAGAACTCGGCGGCGTCGCGGAAGCGACGGACCGGCGTCTTGGTCATGGCGCGGGTGACGATGCGGTCCAGGGGACGCGCGGCCGCGACGAGGGCGGACGGCACCGGCGGCGGGGACGACACGTGGGCGTCCATGACCTGCTCGGGCAGGTCGCGCGGGAACGGCGGCTGTCCGGTCAACATGAAGTACAGGACCGCCCCGGCCTGGTAGAGGTCGGCGGCCGCACGAACGGGGTTGCCCATGGCCTGCTCCGGGGAGATGTAGGCGGCCGTGCCGACGACACCCTCCCCCGAGCGGGCGAGCGCGACGCGACCCGAGGCGTCCGCCGTGCCGAAATCGGCCAGCCGGACGCGGTCACGCGTGATCGGGGCGGACGGATCCGCGTCACCGATCAGCAGGACGTTGCCGGGCGTCACGTCGCGGTGCACAAAGCCGGCCTCGTGCAGCGCGCCGAGGGCGGCGAGGATCCCCTGGGCGACCTCCACCGCGTCGGCCGGGGCCAGCGGGGCCCCGGAGGCCACCCGCTCCGCGATGCTCCCGCCGTCCACGAGCTCGGTCGCGAGCCACGGCGTCCGGACGCCGGCGGACTCGTGCACGCCCGCGGCGTGGACGGTCACCAGGTTGGGGTGGGTCGCCGTCCGCGCGACCTCGGCCTCGCGCAGGAACGCCTCGCGGGCGTCCTCGCTCAGGGCCAGGTGCGGGTGCAGCAACTTGACCGCAACCGCCCTGTCGGCGGATTCCGCGTCCACCGCGGCGAAGACGGACGCCGACCCGCCGACCCCCAGGAGGTCGCCGAGCCTGAAGCGCCCGGCCAGGAGGTCCGGGGGCGGCGAGACACTTCTCGCCTCAGCCGCCTCATCGTCGGGCACCATCAGCCGAACCGCCCGGTGACGTAGTCGAAGGTGCGCTCGTCCTGCGGCTCGGAGAACATCGCCTCGGTGTCGCCGTGCTCGACGATCACGCCGGGGGTGCCCTGAGACGCCAGGAAGAACGCGCACTTCTGCGAGACGCGCTGGGCCTGCTGCATGTTGTGCGTGACGATCACGATCGTGACCTCGCTGCGCAGCTCGGTCATGGTCTCCTCGATGACGCGTGTCGAGGTGGGGTCGAGGGCCGAGCAGGGCTCGTCCATGAGGAGGACCTTGGGCTTGATGGCGAGCGAACGCGCGATGCACAGGCGCTGCTGCTGACCGCCGGAGAGACCGCCGCCGGGCTGGCGCAGGCGATCCTTGACCTCGTTCCACAGGCCGGCCGAGATGAGGGAACGCTGGACGAGCTCGTCCTTCTCGTCGCGGCCGGCCTTGCGGCCGGTGAGCTTGAGCCCCGAGATGACGTTGTCGTAGATCGACATCGCCGGGAACGGGTTCGGCTTCTGGAAGACCATGCCGATGTACTTGCGGGCGTCCTGCAGCTTGAAGTTGCGCTCGTAGACGTCCTCACCGTCGAGGAGCACCTGACCCGCCAGGGACGCCGAGGGAACCAGCTCGTGCATCCGGTTGAGGATGCGGAGGAACGTCGACTTGCCGCAGCCGGACGGGCCGATCAGCGAGGTGACCTGGCCGGCCGGCATCGAGAGGGAGACCCGATCGAGCACCTTGTGGTTGCCGAACCAGGCGGACACGTCCCGCCCCTCCAACGAGGAGAGCCCGCTGGTGTCGGCGACCGCGGACTCGGACCGCGTCGGCATGTACTCCGGGCCCCTGGGTGCCGGCTCCGGACGGTCGAGCGACTCGACGGCCAACCGGGCCGCGGGAGGGGGGACCTCTGCAGCTCGGCCGACCGGCGCCATCACGGTCGTCACGTCGTCGGCACTCACCGACGGGAGCGGGTTGTTCATCGTTCCCTTGCGCTGTTCAAGCTCCGAAGGAGCTGTTCACTCTTGGCGCGATCACCAAGCCGCTGTCATCATGCGGCTCTTCCGGGCTGACCGCAAACCATTTGGTTTTGCCATGTGTCCACCACGTGAACACGCCCTGAACGTGGGGGGTCAGGTTAACGACCCCGCGGGGTGACCCCTCTGCGTCACCCCTTGTGATAACGGGGTATTAGCGCAGATAACATCTGGCCCGAACGTCGCAGAAGAACTCTTGGTGAACACCACCTGAGGCCCAGATGACGCCTTGAAGCACTTCGACAGACCATGCGGTCTGCCCTGCGTCCATGTCAAGGGGGTTGACCGTTCTGGCAAGGTGGGACGCATGAGCCACAGTCGTCCTGAGACGCCGTTCCACGACCTGGAGCACTTCATCGCCCACCCGCGCCTGAACGGACTGGCCCTCAGCCCTGACGGACGGAGGTTGGCGACGATCGTCTCCACCCTGGACGCCAAGAAGAGCCGGTACGTGAACGCCGTCTGGTCGATCGACCCGACGGGGCAGGCCCAGGCGCGTCGCATCACGCGGTCGGCCAAGGGCGAGTCGGGGGCGGCGTACGACGCGGAGGGCAACCTCTACTTCATCAGCGCCCGCCCCGATCCGGACGCCGACGCCAACGGCGACGACCCCGTCGCCGCGCTCTGGATGATCCCCGCCGCCGGCGGCGAGGCCCGCCTGATGATTTCCCGACCGGGCGGCATCCAGTCGGTGCACACCGGACGCCACGGCGGCGTCTTCGTCGTGGCCCCGCTCATGCCGGCGGCCGAGGCGTCCGACGACCCCGAGAAGACGGACGCCGACCTGCGCAAGGCCCGCAAGGAGAAGAAGGTCGCGGCGATCCTGCACACGGACGCCTCCGTCCGGTACTGGGATTCCGACCTCGGCCCGGACGCCCCGCACGTGTTCGCCGTTGAAGAGACCCCGGTCGAGGAGGCCGCTGAACCAGACGAGCCAGTGGCTGCGCCGAGGGCTCGGGTTGGGCGCGCCGAGGGCTCGGGTACCGACGGCGTCCCCGGGGCTGACCCCGAGGCCACCACCGACCCCACGCTTCCCACCACCGTGGACGCCGTGGCTCCCCGTCGCCTCCGGCTGCTGACCAAGGGCGCCGGCGCCACGCTGCGCGGGACGTCCGTGCACGTCTCCCCCGACGGGTCGTTCCTGCTGGTGGGCCGCACGGTCCCGGTCGCGAAGGGGGACCGGCACACGACCCTCACGAAGGTGGACACGGCGTCCGGCACCTGGACCGACATCGTGGCCCCCGTGGTCGGCACCGAGTACGCCCCGGGGCCGATCGGCCCCGACGGCAGGCGCGCTCTGGTGAACTTCGGCCGTACCGGGACGGCGACCACCGCCCCGACCCTCGAACTCGGCGTCCTCGACCTGGCGTCCGGCACCATCACCCCCGTTGCCGACGACTTCGACCAGTGGGCCACCCCGATCGAATGGTTCCCCGACGGCGACGCGGTGCTGCTGCACGCCGACCAGGACGGGCGCAGCCCCCTGTTCCGTTTCGACGTGGCCACCGGTTCCGTCACTCAACTCACCCACGACGACGCCGCCTACAGCGCCGCCGCGATCGCCCCGGACGGCACCGTCCACGGCGTCCGGTCGAGCTATGAGTACCCGAGCGAGGTCGTCCGGATCGACGGCGACGGCGTCACCCGCCTGCCGAACCCCGTCGAGCGTCCCGAACTCCCCGGCACGCTGGTGGAGGTGGAGGCGACCGCCGCCGACGGCGTCCGGATTCGGGGCTGGCTCGCCCTGCCGCACGGCACCTCGGCCGACCAGCCCGCGCCGCTGCTGCTGTGGATCCACGGCGGTCCGGTCAGCTCGTGGAACGCTTGGACCTGGCGTTGGACGCCGTGGGTCGCGGTCGCGCAGGGCTACGGCGTCCTGCTGCCCGACCCGGCGCTGAGCACCGGCTACGGCCAGGAGTTCATCCAGCGCGGCTGGGGTTCGTGGGGCGACAAGCCCTTCACGGACCTGATGGCGATCACCGACGCCGTCGAGGCCCGCGACGACATCGACGCGCGCAGGACCGTCGCCATGGGCGGCAGCTTCGGCGGGTACATGGCCAACTGGATCGCCGGGCACACCGACCGCTTCGCCGCGATCGTCACCCACGCATCGCTCTGGGCGCTGGACCAGTTCGGCCCCACCACCGACGCGCCCTTCTACTGGGCCCGCGAGATGGGCGGTCTGCTCGAGGGCCACTCACCGCACGAGTCGGTCGGCGAGATCCAGACGCCGATGCTGGTGATCCACGGCGACAAGGACTACCGCGTGCCCATCGGCGAGGGCCTGCGGCTGTGGTGGGAACTGCTCAGCAAGTCCGGGCTGCCGGCCGATCAGGAGGGCAGGAGCCCGCACCGGTTCCTGTACTTCCCCGACGAGAACCACTGGATCCTCACCCCGCAGCACGCGCGTGTCTGGTACGAGGTCGTGCTGGGCTTCGTCGGCGAGCATGTCCACGGCCGGACGCCGACGCTCCCGGACGTGCTGGGCCTGGGCTGAGCGTGGATGTGTGGCACGGGGTCAGGGACGCAACAACGCCTTGATGGCGCGGCGTTCGTCCATGGCACGGTAGCCCTCGGCGGCGTCCTCGAGCCCGAGTTCCAGGTCGAACACCAGCCCCGGGTTGATCGCGCCGGACAGCACGCGTTCCATCAGGTCGGGCAGGTACGTCCGGACGGTCGCCATGCCGCCCCGGACGCCGACGTTGCGGGAGAACATCTTGCTGATCGGCAGCGTCACCCCGTGCGGGACGCCCACGAAGCCCACCATCGCCCCCGGACGCGCGCACGCGATCGCCTGGTTCATGGCGTCCCCGGTACCCACGCACTCCAGGACCGCGTCCGCGCCGATGCCGTCGGTGAGCTCCTTGATCCGGGCGACACCCTCTTCGCCGCGCTCCTCCACGATGTCCGTCGCGCCGAACTCCCGCGCGACCGCCTGCCGCGCGGCGTGCCGGCTCATCGCGATCACCCGTCCGGCCCCCAGCTGGGACGCCGCGAGCACGCCGCACAGCCCCACCGCGCCGTCACCGACCACCACGGCCGTGCCGCCCGGCTTCACGCCCGCCATCACCGCGGCGTGCCACCCGGTCGCCATGACGTCGCTGAGGGTGAGCAGCGAGGGGATCAGCGCCTCATCCGGCGAGCCGGGGGTGGCAACCAACGTGCCGTCCGCGAGCGGGACCCGCAGCAGCTCCGCCTGGCAGCCGTCGTACCACTCGTGCTGGACGCACCCGTTCGGGAACCCCGCCAAGCAGTGCGCGCACATGCCGCAGGAGGCGTAGAACCCGCCGACGACGAAGTCGCCGACCTTGATGTCCCGCACCTCGTCACCGACGGCCTGGACGACGCCACAGTATTCGTGGCCCATCGGCCTGGGGTCGGTGGGGTCGTTGATGCCGCGGTAGCTCCACAGGTCGGAGCCGCAGACACACGTCGCGCTCACCTCGACGATCGCGTCCGTCGCCTCCTTGATGATGGGGTCCGGACGGTCCTCGACCCGGACGTCGCCGGGTCCGTACATGATCACTCCACGCATGGTCCGAGCCTAGGGTGTCGCCATGGCGTCCGCTCCTTTGCCCCATCCGCTGACCGGGCAGCCGTTCGCGTCCCCGGTGCCCCCCGGGACGGGCTGGCCGGGTGACCCCGCCATCGCCGCGACTCCTGTCGCCACCAGCCCAGACGCCGTCGCCCGGCTCGCCGCGTCCGCGTCCCGCGCCGAGTTGGACGCCGCCGTCACCGTCTGCCGCGCGTGCCCGCGCCTCGTCGCGTGGCGGGAGCAGGTCGCCGACGAGAAGCGCGCCGCGTTCGCGGACCAGCCGTACTGGGGGCGCCCGGTGGCCAGCTTCGGCGACCCGGACGCCGCGGCCCTCATCGTCGGGCTCGCGCCGGCCGCACACGGCGCCAACCGGACGGGACGCATGTTCACCGGCGACCGCTCGGGCGACTGGCTGTACGCGGCGCTGCACCGGGCGGGGTTCGCCTCGCAACCCGTGGCGAGGGCCGCAGGCGACGGCCTCGCGCTGACTGGGTTGCGCATCATCGCGCCCGTCCACTGCGCACCGCCCCTGAACAAGCCGACGACCGAGGAGAGGGCCACCTGCGCGCACTGGCTGGACCGCGACCTCCAACTCTCCGAAGCCAAGGTCACGGCCATCATGGCGCTCGGATCGATCGCCTGGGACTCCGTGCTGGGGGCCGCCCGCCGCCTCGGCTGGGGCGTACCGCGTCCGAAGCCGCGGTTCGGGCACGGGGCCGAGGCGACCCTCACGCTGCCCGACGGCCGCGGCGTCCGGTTGGTGGGGTGCTACCACGTCAGCCAGCAGAACACGTTCACCGGCAAGCTCACCGAGCCCATGCTGGACGCCGCGATCGCGCGGTTGCGCGACTGATCCCGTCCGCGAGGCCGGGTCATCGCGGGGCGAGTGCGGGGGTGGCCCCTAAGCCTTCGTCTCCTCCCCCATGACGAAGGACCCCCTCAGCGGCGGCCGCCCCGACAGGTCGGCGAAGAAGAGGGCGTCGAAGAGGTAGAAGTCCGTCCCGTCGGGTTGTTCGTGGACGCCCTCGGCTCCGGCCTGCTCCGCGCGGCGGGCGGACAGGCGGCGTCCGATGCCGCGGATCTCGGCGGCCACCTCGCGGGCCTCGTCGGGGGTCAGGTAGACCCCCACCCCCTTCTGCTGACACGGCAGGTCGCGCTCCTCAGCCTCGTCCTGCGAGGCGAGCATCCGCCGGAGAACCTCACCCGACCGCTGCTGGGACCACACCGCGAGCGCCTCGGTGAGGGGCGGTCGCAGGGTGTCGTCGACGTCGTCCACCAAGAATCCGCCGGCGGACGCCGTCCGCCACCAGCGTTCGCGCCTGGTGGCGCCTTCGGGGGGATCGGCGGGGACGACCAGGCCGTGCCGGGCGAGGATCGAGAGGTGGTAGCTGACCGAGTTCGCCGGTTCCCCCAGGCGCTCGGCCACCCCCACCACGTTCGTCCGGCCCGCCTGGCCGACGTCGGTCAGGATGCGCAGCCGGAGGGGGTGCGCGAAGGCGCGCAACTGCTCGGGATCGGTCAGGCGCAGCGGCTCGGGTTCCATGGGCGCCATCTTAGCAACAGTTGTTGCGCAAGATCTCTTGCGCAACGTGTCTTGCGTAGCGCATCCTGAGGACATGACCGACAGCACCACCGCCCCCACAACGCTGCGGCGCAACCGCGACTACGTCCGCCTCACGACTGGTCAGGTCGTCGAGGCCGTCGCCTCCGCCATGACGGCCATGGCCCTCCTGCTGTTGACCTACGAGACCACCGGATCCTCGGCGCAGGCGGGGCTCGTCAGCGCGGCGTTCGGCGTCGGCCAGCTCGCCATGGGCCTGCCGGCCGGCGCCCTCGTGGACCGCTGGAACCGCAAGCGCGTGCTCGTGGTGAGCGCGATGGCGCTCGCCGCCGTGATGGCGACCGTGCCCCTGGCGGGCGCGTTCGCCACGATCACGTTCCCCCACCTGCTCGCGGTCGCCGTCGCCGAGGGGCTCCTCGCGTCGTTCGTCCTGCCCGCCGGCCGTGCCGCCATCAAGGCGATCGTCCCCGCCGACCAACTCGGCGCGGCCGCCACCGTCACCCAGGCCCGGATGAGCGTCGGCTCCCTCATCGGACCGGCCCTCGCGGGGGCCCTCTTCGCAGTGGGACACACCCTCCCGCTCATCGTGAACGCCGGGCTGTTCCTCGTCGCCGCGATCGGTTACCGCCTGGTGCGCGCCGCCGTGCCCGCACCGGCCACCCCCGGACGCCGCGGGCTCGGCCGCGAGATCGGCCAAGGGCTCGCCTGGGTGTGGCGGACGCCCCCCGTGCGCGACATCGTCGCGGTCGGGATGGTGATCAACCTCGCCGCGAACGGCATCCTCACCGTGGCGATCCTCGCCCTGCAGCGCGACGGCCTCCGGCCCGAGGGCCTGGGCGTCCTCGAATCCGCGACCGGCGCAGCGGCGCTCGTCGGCGCAGCCGTGGCCGGGCTGGTCCTGAGGCGCGTCCGCGTCGGTGTCGTGGCCATCGCGGTGATCTGGACCATCGTGATCACCCTGACCCTGATGCCCCTGGGCTCGTCGGTCTGGTGGGTCGGCGCCCTGCTCTGCTTCGTGATGCTGACCATCCCCGCCCTGAACGCCGGGCTCGGCGCCTTCTCAATGCACATCACGCCGGACGCCCTGCAGGGGCGGGCGGGCGCGGCAGCCGGGTTCGCGTCGATGGCGATGATGCCGCTGGGCATCGGCGCCGCCGGCCTCCTGCTGGAACAGTTCGGACGCACCACGGCCCTGCTGGCCTACGTCGCCCTGCTCGTCCTCGCGGGCGTCCTCGTGAGCACCAGCCGTCACATCCGCGCCATCCCCCGGACCTCGGACTTCCGCGGGGTCGCGGAGGTGGCGGAGGTGGCGGAGGTCGGGTGACCGGCGGAGGCCGCGTCACCCCATGTCAGCTGACGTGCCGAGCGAAGCCCCGTCCGTCCTGCAGTCCGGACGCCTGCCGGACGGACGCGCGGATACGCTGGGGCCCATGCCTGATCTTGCACAGAAGAACGGCCGGCCCCTGCCCGCGGACGAGACCCCGAGCACGGACCACCGTGTCTTCGGGCCTTCCAAGCCGCCCACGCATCCCCTGGCCACCGCCCCGGTGGGAGCGCCCCCGTTCTCGGTCGACGGCTTCGTCAAGGAGTTCCTCCACGAGCTGAACACCAACCAGGGCGTGGCGTTGTCCCAGTCCAGCATCAACGACCAGTACCTCGCGCTGGCCAGCACCGTGAAGAACTACCTCATGGCCCGCTGGCTCGAGACCAACCGCAAGACCCGTGAGGCCAAGGCGAAGACGGTCGGCTACCTGTCCGCCGAGTACCTGCTCGGCCGCCAGCTGGGCAACGCGCTCATGGCGTCCGACCTCAACGAGATCGCCAGCAAGGGCCTCGAACTGTGCGGCATCGACCTGCCGACGCTTCGCTCCCAAGAGGTCGAGCCGGGTCTCGGCAACGGCGGCCTCGGTCGCCTCGCCGCCTGCTTCATCGACTCGCTGGCCACCATGGACGTGCCCTGCATCGGCTACGGCATCCGCTACGAGTACGGCATCTTCCGCCAGACGTTCGTCGACGGCCGCCAGGTCGAGCAGCCCGACACGTGGCTGGCGCTGGGCTCGCCGTGGGAGTTCCCGCACCCCGAGGCGTCCGTGCAGGTCAACTTCGGCGGCCACACCGAGGGCTACACCGACGAGGACGGCCGCCAGCGCTCCCGCTGGGTGCCCGAGTGGAACGTCCTCGGCGTCCCCTACAACTACATGGTCCCCGGCTACCTGAACGGCCGCGTGAACACGCTGCGCCTGTGGAGCGCCACCGCCAGCAACGCGTTCGACCTGGCGATCTTCAACTCCGGCGATTACGCCCAGGCCGTCCGCGCGCAGACGTTCGCCGAGAACATCTCGAAGGTGCTCTACCCCGAGGACTCCACGCCGCAGGGCAAGGAGCTCCGCCTCCAGCAGCAGTACTTCTTCGTGGCCTGCTCCCTACGCGACTTCCTCAACAACGAGCTGGAGGAGGGCTTCGACCTCCACGACCTGCCCGAGCGGATCCACTTCCAGCTCAACGACACCCACCCCGTCATCGCGGTGCCCGAGCTCATGCGCATCCTGGTGGACGAGAAGGGCTTCGAGTGGGACGAGGCCTGGGACGTCACGAAGCAGTGCTTCGCCTACACCTGCCACACGCTGCTGCCCGAAGCCCTCGAGGTCTGGTCGACCGACCTCCTCGGACGGCTCCTGCCGCGCCACCTCGAGATCATCTACCGGATCAACGAGGACTTCCTCGCCGAGGTGCGCCAGGCCTTCCCGGGTGACGAGCTGCGCGCGCGTCGCATGTCGATCATCGCCGAGGTGCCCGCCCGCGGCGTCCGTATGGCGTTCCTCGCCACCATCGCCGCCACCAAGGTGAACGGCGTCGCCGAACTGCACTCCCAGCTGCTGCGTGACAAGGTGCTGCCGGACTTCTCCGAGCTGTGGCCCGACAAGTTCACCAATGTCACCAACGGCGTCACCCCGCGCCGGTTCGTCAAGATGGCCAACCCCAAGCTCTCCGCCCTCATCTCGGACGCCATCGGCGCCGGCTGGGTGACCGACCTGGAGCGCCTGAAGGAACTCGAGCCGTACGCCGAGGACCCCGACTTCCGCGCGAACTTCCGCGAGGCCAAGGCCTGGAACAAGAAGCGCCTCACCAACCTGCTCAAGGCGCGCGACGGGATCGAGCTGCCCGACGGCCACCTGCTGGACGTCATGGTCAAGCGCCTCCACGAGTACAAGCGCCAGTCGCTGAAGCTCCTGCACGTCGTGTCGCTGTACGAGCAGGTCATCTCGGGCAAGCTGGCGGCCTCCGACCTCACGCCCCGCACCGTCGTGTTCGGCGCGAAGGCCGCCCCCGGCTACCTGATGGCCAAGGAGACCATCCACCTCATCAACAAGGTGGCCGCCGTGGTCAACAGCGACCCGCTCCTGGAGGGCCGCCTCAAGGTCGCCTTCCCGGCGAACTACAACGTGACGCTGGCCGAGAAGCTGATCCCGGCGGCCGACCTGTCGGAGCAGATCTCGCTGGCCGGCATGGAGGCGTCGGGCACCGGCAACATGAAGTTCGCCCTCAACGGCGCACTCACGGTCGGAACGGACGACGGCGCCAACGTCGAGATCCGCCGACTCGTCGGTGACAAGCACTTCTTCCTGTTCGGCATGAGTGAGCCGGAGGTGGCGGAGCTGGGCGCCAAGGGATACGACCCTGCCGCGTACTACCAGAGCAACCCGCAGCTGAAGGCCGCCCTGGACCTGATCCTGTCGGGCCACTTCAGCGAGGGCAACCGGCACGCCTTCGACGCGGTCGTCTACAACCTGCTGAACAGCGACCGGTTCATGGCGCTGGCCGACTTCCAGTCCTACATCGACGCCCAGGCGCGCGTGGAGGAGCGGTACGCCGACGAGGAGTCCTGGACGCGCTCGGCCGTCCTGAACGTGGCCCGTTCGGGTTACTTCAGCTCCGACCGGTCGATGCGCGACTACCTGCAGCGCATCTGGCACACGCAGCCGATGCTCTGAGGCCGATGTTCTGAGCACGAAGGCGGGGCGCGCATGGATGACGAGCTCTGGACGATCGGACACTGGACGTGTCCGGAGCCCGTCTTCGTGGGCGCCCTCGCCGTTCCGGGCATCGAGGTGGTCGTGGATGTCCGCGCGCAGCCCGGTTCCCGACGCAGTCCGCAGTACGGGCGCGACGTCCTGCCGGTGTGGCTGGCGGACGCCGGGGTGGGGTACCTGCGCATCCCCGAGTTGGCCGGACGCCGACCGCGCCAGCCGGACGTCGACCCGTCCGTGAACGCGGGCTGGCAGAACCAGAGCTTCCACAACTACGCGGACTGGACGCTGGGTGAGGAGTTCGCGGCGGGGCTGGCGCAGATGATGGCCCTGGCCCGCGCGCAACGGGTCGCGATCCTGTGCGGGGAACCCATGCCGTGGCGCTGCCACCGATCCCTGATCGCCACCGCCCTGACCGCGCGGGGCTGGCGGGTCTGGCACCTGATGGTCGGCGCCGAGCCGCGCGTGCACCAACTCGGCCAGTGGGGCGCAGCGCCGTCCGTCGCCGAGGACGGGACCGTCACCTATCCCGCCTGACCGCCCCGTGATTCACTGGGGCCATGGACTGGAGAGCACACATCGTCGAGCAGTTCACCTGGTATTGGGAGACCATGGCCCGTCCGCGCCTCGACGGCCTGACCGACGAGGAGTACTTCTGGGAACCCACCCCCGGCTGGAGCGTCCGACCCCGCGAGGAGGCTCGCTCGGCGATGGCGGTCGGCGGCGGCGACCTCGTCATCGACTTCGAGTACCCCGAGCCGAAGCCCACCCCCGTCACCACGATCGCCTGGCGCCTCGGGCACCTGCTGGTGGGGGTGTTCGGCGCGCGGGTGGGCTCGCACTTCGGCGGACCGCCCTGCGACTACGCGTCCTATGAGTACCCTGCCACCGCGGCCGACGCCCTGGCGCGCCTCGACCATGTGGTCGGGCTGTGGCTGGACGGCGTCCGCGGCCTGGACGAAGAGGCGTTCGCGCGTCCGGTCGGTGAGGCCGAGGGACCGTGGGCGGCCGAGCCCATGGTGACGCTCGTCCTGCACATCCACCGGGAGGCGTTCCACCACCTGGCCGAGATCGCCCTGCTACGCGACCTCTGGGCCAACGGGGTTCGCTGAGCGACGGGCCGATCGCACGACCCCGATCGACGCGACGACGACGCACGCCATCGCGAGGATCTCGATGGGGCGCAGGGTCTCCCCCAGCACGGCGAGCGCGAACAACGCGGCCGCGGCGGGCTCGAGCGACATGAGGATGCCGAACACGCGCGGTTCGATGCGCCGCAGCGCGATCATCTCGAGGCCGTACGGGATCGCCGAGGAGAGCAGGCCGATGGCGAGGCCGATCGCCCAGACCGACGGAACAGCCGAGGGCAGGAGGCCGAGCCCGAGGATCAGGGGGGTCAGGCCGAGGAGGCCCACCCAGAGGGCGACCGCGACACCCGACACCCCGGACCACCTGCGACCCACCGGCACGGCCAGCAGGATGTACCCCGCCCACAACCCGCCGGCCACGAGCGCCAGGACGATGCCCACCGGGTCGAGGTCGCCGGGCGAGAAGCCGAGCATGCCGACACCGAGGGCGGCCAATCCCACCCACAGCAGGTCGCGTGCTCGCCGGGAGTGCGCGAACGACACACCGAGCGGTCCGAGGAACTCCAGGGTGACGGCCATGCCGATCGGGATGCGCTCGATGGCCAGGTAGAACGTGACGTTCATCCCCGCGAGGCAGAGGCCGTAGCCGACCACCCAGGCCCAGTCGGTGCCCGTGCGTCCGCGCAGCCGGGGTCGGGCGAGCAGTCCCATGACGACCGCCGCCCCCAAAATACGTAGCCAGGCGACGGTCAGGGGTTCAGCAGCCGAGTAGAGGTCCTTGGCGAGCGAGGAACCGAGCTGCACCGACGCGATCGCCACGAGCACCAGCAGCACGGGGGCGCCGGTGAGGCGCTCGGTGAGGGATCTCGTTGCCGGCACGCCCTCCATCATGGCCCGCGCCCGCGGTGTCACCGGGGACGTAGCGCCATCTGGACCACATGAGCGATGGCGCTCGCGGAACCGAAGCCCTCTGGCAAGGGGCGATACCACGGCCCTGTCGGCGGCGCCGAACCACATGTGGTCCAGATGGCGCTACGCCTCTCGAACCCGGTCAGGAACGTGCCCGCCACCACTCCAGCAGCGCCTCGCGGGCGGCCTCCTCACCCAGGGGGCCCTCGTCGATGCGCTTCTCCAGCAGGAACTTGTAGGCCTGCCCGACGACCGGCCCCGGAGCGATGCCCAGGATCTCCATGATCTGGGAACCGTCGAGGTCGGGACGCATGGCATCCAGTTCCTCCTGCTCGGCCAACTCGTCGATGCGCCACTCCAACTGCTCGTACGCCGTGCGCAGGCGGTTGGCCTTGCGGACGTTGCGGGTGGTGCAGTCCGCCCGGGTGAGGATGTGGAGGCGTTCGAGCTGGTCGCCCGCGTCGCGCACGTAACGACGCACCGCGGAGTCGGTCCAGTCCGCGTCCGCGTACCCGTGGAAGCGCAGGTGCAACTCGACGAGCTTGGCGACCGCCTTGACCTCGTCCGAGGAGAAGCGAAGGTCGGTCAGGCGCTTCTTCGTCATCTTCGCGCCCACCACGTCGTGGTGATGGAACGAGACCTTGCTCCCGGCCTCGAACTTCTTGGTGCGCGGCTTGCCCACGTCGTGGAAGAGGGCGGCGAGGCGACCGACGATGTCGGGGGCGTGCCCGCGCTCCCGCTCGAGGTCGATCGACTGCTCCAGCACGGTGAGGGTGTGCTGGTAGATGTCCTTGTGGCGGCCGTGTTCGTCGACCTCACGGACCAACGCGGCGACCTCGGGCAGCACGCGGTCGGCCAACCCGGTGCGGACCAAGAGGTCCAGGCCTGGCCGGGGCGCATCCGACAGCAGCAGCTTCGACAGCTCGTCGCGGATCCGCTCGGCGGAGATGATGTCGATGCGTTCGGCCATGTCGGTCATGGCGGCGACGACCTCGTCGGCCGGCTCGAAGCCGAGCTGCGACGCGAAGCGGGCGGCCCGCAACATGCGCAGCGGGTCGTCGCTGAACGAGACCTCGGGGGCGGACGGGGTTCGCAGCACGCGCGTCTCGAGGTCGGCCAGGCCGCCGTGGGGATCCTCGAAGGCACCCGACACCACGGACAGGGCCATGGCATTCACGGTGAAGTCGCGGCGCACGAGGTCGTCCACGAGCGAGTCACCGAACGAGACGGTCGGCTTGCGCGAGGCGGGGTCGTAGGAGTCCGCACGGTAGGTCGTGACCTCGACGGTGTCCTCGGTGTCGCCGCTGCGCACGGACGCCCCGATGGTCCCGAACTCGCGTCCCATGTCCCAGGTCGTCCGGGTCAGCCCTCGCAGGACCGCCTCGATGGCGTCCGGCCGCGCGTCGGTGGTGAAGTCCAGGTCGTTGACGCCCCGCCCCATGAGCGCGTCGCGCACCGGGCCGCCGACGAGGTGCAGATCGTGCCCGGCCGCGGCGAAGGCATCCGCCACGCGGCGGATGACAGGGGTGGCCAGTACGGCCGCCTCGAGGGCGCGCCGCTGGTCAACGGTGAGGCTCGGCACGATCGGCCAGTCTACCGGGCCTACCATGGGCGGGTGACCACGCCCCAGCCCGGCCACCGGCGCGCCCGGCTGGCTTCCATCCTGGTGGTGGCCGCCGTGGCCCTCGGCCTGACCGCCGCTCCCCCCGCACGGGGTGGTGCCGCGCCGACGCCGCCGGCGGGAACGACGCGCGCGGCCACCCCAACCATCCCGGCATCGACCTTGGCGGCGACCTCCGCCGCGACCGTCAGCATCGCGTCCGCCGAGGTCGATGGCGCCACGCTGGTCCTCGCCGGGACCGTCACCAACGGGACGACCGATCCGCTGTCGGACGTGGCCGTCTCCCTCTGGCGCTCCGACGCCCTGCTGCGTTCACCCCCGGCCGTGGTCGGCGCCCTGTCCGCCCCGACGACCACCCGGGGGACGGCGCGCGTCGTCGAGCCCGCCAACCAGGTCGTCATCGCGGCCGACGCGGACGCGCTCGCCCCGGGGGCCTCCCGGCCGTTCACCGTGTCGGGCTCGCTCAAGGCCCTCGGCCTGACCCAGACGGACGCCACCTGGTGGGTGGGTGTGGACGTGAGCGGCCACGTGGGGACGTCCCAGGTGGGGGCGTCCCGGCCCACAGCACTCGGCTCCGCACGGACTCTGGTGTCGCTCCCCTCGGCCCCGATCCCCCTCGTCCAGGTGGTGGAGTTCTCGGCCCCACCGCGGCAGGTGAAGCAGGACCTCTTCACAGACGAGGCCCTCGTCGCCGACATCACCGAGGGTCACCTCGACGCCCTCATGGACCGCGCCGAGGCCGGTGACGTCAGCTGGGTCGTCGATCCGTCGCTGCTCGTCGAGCTCGAGGACATGGCCGACGGGTACCGCGTCCGGGCCGACGGGGGCAACAGCGCCGCGGGGACGGGCCAAGCGGACGCCCAGGCGTGGCTGGCCCGTCTCGACGCGCTCTCACGCTCCGGCGCGGTGACGCTCCTCGGCTCCCCCGACCTGGCCGCGGTGGCCCGCCTGGACGACGCCACGCTGCTGGGCGCCCTCCGCGCCACCGGTGAGGCCCCGCCCGAGGGCATGGCACCCCTCACCGTGGTCGACTCGCCGAGTGACGAGGTCCTTCGCCTGGCGGGCGAGCTGGGCCGTCCGGTGATCGCGGTGGACGCCCCGGCTCCCACCGTCCGCGCCACGCTGGACGGCGTGGACGTGCTGGTGGCCCGCACCTCCGGCGTCCCGGAGGTCACGTCTCCGCTGCTGCCCGACAACGAGCTCACCCGTCGGGCCGCCCGGTTCGCGGTGGCACGGGCGGCGGGCGGCGAGGTCCGCTGGATCCGGACGGCCGAGCAGGCGTCCGAGGCGGGCCGCAGCGCCGCACTGCCCCAGGGCTTCCGGCAGGGGACGCTCGACGAGGTGCTCACCGGGCCGGCCCAGGCGTGGGTGCCCACCGCGGAGAGCTCCTCGTCCGCGCTGGACGCCGGCCGGCTGGCCCGCGTCCTCGACCTCCGCCGGCTGATGGTCGCCTACGGCGAGGCGGCCCCGACCGCGGGCGTGGGGTCGCTGGTGGACGTCCAGACCGCGCGCGCAGCCTCGCGGTGGTGGAACGACAACCCGGCCGCGCTCGACGCCTGGCTGGACGCGCTGGGCGACCGGCTCGGCAGCGCCACAGGTCAGATGGTGAGCTTGGACGCGTCCGGCCGCTTCTCGATGACGGGCGGGGCGTCCGAGTTCCCGATCACGGTGACGAACCACCTCATCGACACAGTCACGATCCGCATCGATGTGGTGTCCGACAACCCCCAACGCATCCGCCTGACGGCACCGGACGAAGTCACCGTCGCGCCCGGGGCGTCCAGCACCATCATGCTGCAGGCCAACGCCGCGGGAGGTGGGGTGGTCCGGGCGAGCGTCCACGCCAGCACGCCGAGCGGCCATAGGCTGACCCCTGACCGCGAGATCGTGGTCGAGACGACCAACTTCGGAACGATCGGCTGGATCATCGTGATCGTCTCCGGGGTGGTGCTGGTCGCGACGACGGCGCACCGGCTCCACCAGGTGCGCAAGAAGCGGAAGGGTGAGGATGGCTGAGGGCAGGGCCCCGGAGGCTCAGGCGTCGAACAAGCGGCTCCTGAACGCCACGGCGGTGATGGCCTCGGGCACCGCCGTCAGCCGGGTGCTCGGCTTCGTCAAGGCGATGCTGCTGGTGTTCGTCTTCGGCGCCACCACCCAGGCGGACAGCTACCAGCTCGCCACCCAGGTGCCCAACACCCTGTACATGATCCTCGCCGGCGGCGCCCTCAACACCGTGCTGGTGCCCCAGATCGTCCGGCACGCGCGCAACGACGAGGACGGCGGCGAGGCGTTCATCAATCGCGTCATGACGGCGTTCATCGTGGTGCTCGCGATCGCGACGATCCTCTTCACGGCGGTGACACCGGGCGTCCTCTCCTTGTGGACGTCGTCCACGTGGCGGGAGCCCGGCTTCGAGGCCCACTGGCAGCAGCTGGTCTTCTTCGGCATGCTCACGATGCCGCAACTCTTCTTCTACGGGGCCTTCTTCCTCATCGGCCAGGACCTGAACGCGCGCGACAAGTTCGGCCCGATGATGTGGGCCCCGATCCTGAACAACGTCGTCGGCATCGCCGTGCTCGGCCTCTACGCCGCCCTGTGGGGCACGAACGCCGGCAACAGCGCCTTCACGGACGCCCAGGTCCTCACCCTCGGCCTGGGGTCGACGCTGGGCATCGTCGTCCAGACGCTGGCGCTCATCCCGGCGATGCGGTCGATCGGGTTCCACTACCGCCCACGCTGGGACCTCAAGGGCCAGGGGCTGGGCGAGACGTTCCACCTCGCGAAGTGGATGCTGGGGTACGTCCTGCTCACGACCGTCGTCCAGATCGTGGTGAGCAAGCTCGGGTCGGACGCCACCCTCGCCGCCGAGAGTGGCGACGGCGCCGGCATCGCGGTCTACAACACCGCCTACCTGGTGTGGCTGCTCCCCCACTCCCTGCTGACGGTGTCGCTGGCGACGGCGATGCTGCCCTCGGCGTCCCGGCTGGCGGCCGTCCACGACATGGCGGGCGTCGGCGCCGAGACGATGCGCACCCTCCGGCTCGCGCTGACCTTCATGGTGCCGGCCGCCTTCGGGTTCCTCGCGCTGGGTCTGCCCTTCTTCAAGGTCGCCTTCGGGCACGGCACCAACGCCGACACCTGGATGTTCTTCGGGTGGGCGCTCATGGGGTTCGCCCTGGGGCTGATCCCGTTCACGATCCAGTACGTGTACCTGCGCGGCTTCTACGCCCTCGAGGACACGCGCACCCCCTTCTTCCTCCAGTTGGCCATCTCGATCGCCAACATCGCGCTCGGCCTCGGGCTGGTGTGGGCCATCGCCGACCCTTCGACCGTGGCGGCACGCCTGGCGATCGCCTACTCCGTCGCCTACCTCATCGGGGCCGTGCTGACCCACCGCTCCCTCAAACGTCACCTGCCGGGCATCTCCGGGAACGCCCTCGTGCGCCACATCACCCAGCTGACGCTGGCGGTCGCGCCGGGCGCTGCGCTCGCCGGCGTGGCCGCCTGGTGGAGCTACGGTTCTTCCACGCTGGTCACCGCCGCGACGCTGGTGGGGTCCGTGCTCGTCGTCGTGCTGAGCTTCTTCTTCATCGCGAAGCGGCTGGGCGTCCGGGAGACCACCGACCTCATCGCAGCCCTGCGCCGCCGGCGCGCCTCGTCCACGGACGACGCCACCCAGGGCCCCGGCGCGGTCGCCGAGGCCGTCGGTGACCCCACGGAGTCCGCGCTCCTGGAATACCCGGAGGCCTTGGGGCCGACCCAGCCCGAACCCGCGGGCATCGAGGCGCTGAACCGCCCCGGCGAGGTGCTCGACGACCGCTACCGCCTCGACCAGCCCCTGAACCGGCGCAGGACCACCGTGACCTGGCGCGGCTGGGACCTCAAGCTCTCCCGTCCGGTGCTCCTGCACCTGCTGGACCCCGCCGAGCCCCGCGTGCTCGAGATCCTCGACCAAGCCCGCCAGGCGGCGCAGGCCATCGACTCCCGCTACCTACGCGTGTGGGACGCCGTGCTGGACGAGACCGGAGAGCACGGCTCCTACATCGCGTGCGAGTACGCGCCCGGGCAGTCCCTGGAGTTGGCCCTGCGGCACGGCACGCTGACGGACGTCGAGGCGGCCTGGGTCGTCCGCGAGGTCGCGGCCGGCCTGGTGCCGATGCACGCCCAAGGGCTCCACCACCAGCAGTTGAACCCCGACACGGTCGTGGTCACGGCGTCCGGCAACGTGAAGATCGTGGGGTTCCTCGTCGAGAACGCCCTCCACCCCGCGGGGCCCGACTCCGACCCCGAGAAGGCGGACGTCCGGGCGCTTGGTGAGCTGCTGTACGCCAGCCTGACCGGTCGCTGGCCCGGAGGCGCGCGCTACGGCTTGCCCGCCGCGCCGGTGGACAGCTGGGGCCGGCTCGTCCTGCCGCGCCAGGTGAACCACCTGGTGTCCATGGAGCTGTCCGACATCGTCGACCGGATCCTGTCGCCGGTGCCCCGGGGGCGCGCCACGCCGCTCCTCACGGCGTCCGACGTCGCGGTGGCGCTCTCGGCCGTTCTGGGCGGGGCGGACGCCGCCCACCTCCTGGAGAACCGGCTGAGGATGCCCACCGAGCCGGTCCGGCTCACCGCTCCCCCGCCCCCCGTGGCCGAGGCCTCCGGCGCGCCGGTGGCCGCCGAGGCGGCGAGTGCCTCGCTGAGTGAGCCGTTCCTGGACGACGTGTGGCGCGACGAACCCACGGGAGCCCTGCACACGCGCTCCGACGACCGGCCCGCCTCGCCCTGGGGCCCGGAGTCGCCGGACGAGTTCGCCGGCGAGGACGTCTCCACGCAGGCCTTCTGGCTGGACGACATCGACGACGTGGACGACGACGTGTCCCAGCCCTACACCCCGATCCCACCGCCCCGTTCGACGGTGACGGTGTCGCAGCAGGCGCCGCAGGACCCACCTCGACGCTGGCAGGCACTGCTCTTCGCGGCGTTCACCCTGGTCCTGGTCGGCAGCCTCATCGCCGTCTTCACCAACCAGTACAACAAGTCGCGGGCGCTGCCCCCCACGCCGTCCACCCCCTACGCGCTGGCCGCGGCGCGGGACTTCGACCCGTCCGGCGACGGCGGTGACGGACGCGAGAACCCCGACCAGGTGCGTTTCGTGATGGACGGCGATCCCGCCACCGCGTGGACCACCGAACGCTACGGACGATCGGCCAACTTCAACGGCCGCAAGCCCGGCGCCGGCGTCATCGTCGACCTGGGCCAGGAGCGCGAGGTCGGCTGGGTGACCGTGGACGTCGGTTCCGGCGCCACCTCGGTCGACATCCGCGTCCCCGCCGACCCGGACGTCACCGAGCCCCCCATGAACGCCCGCGACGACTGGCGCCGCATCGGCGAGTTCACGGCGTCCACCGGTGCGGTCGACGTCAGGCTCGAGACCCCGGTCCGGACGCGCTGGGTGCTGGTCTACCTGACGTCCCTGCCCCGCGACGGCGCGAACTTCCGGGGTGCCATCCACGAGGTGCGCGTCTCCGCCTGACGGGGGGAATAGACGGGGCTTCCCGAGCGTTGCTCGGGGCGTCACACAGATCACTAGGCTGGTCGGTGAACACGAGTGAAAAGGGATGGAATGAACGACGTCCGCGAGATCATCATCATCGGCTCCGGCCCCGCCGGTTACACCTCAGCGGTCTACGCCGCCCGCGCAGCTCTGGCCCCGTTGGTCTTCACCGGTGCGGTGGAGGCCGGTGGCGCCCTGATGAACACGACCGAAGTGGAGAACTTCCCCGGCTTCCCCGAGGGCATCATGGGCCCCGACCTGATGATGAACATGAAGGCCCAGGCCGAGCGCTTCGGCGCCGAGCTCATCGAGGACGACGTCACCGAGGTCGACCTGACCGGCCCGGTCAAGGTCGTCAAGGACGGCGCCGGCAACGAGTACCGCGCCAAGGCCGTCATCCTGGCCATGGGGTCGGGCTACCGCCGCCTCGGCGTCCCGGGCGAGGACAAGCTGTCCGGCAAGGGCGTGTCCTGGTGCGCCACGTGTGACGGGTTCTTCTTCCGCAACAAGCCCATCGCCGTCATCGGCGGCGGCGACTCGGCCGTCGAGGAGGCGACCTTCCTGTCGCGCTTCGGAACCTCGGTCACGATGGTGCACCGCCGCGACGAGCTCCGCGCGTCCAAGATCATGGCGGCGCGCGCCCAGGGCGACCCCAAGGTCGACTTCGCGTGGAACTCCGTCGTCGAGTCGATCAACGGTGACAAGTCCGTCGAGTCGATCACCCTGCGCGACACGGTGACCGGGGAGACCCGCGACCTCGAGGTCCAGGGCGTGTTCGTGGCCATCGGTCACGACCCCCGCTCCGCGCTCGTCAAGGGTCAGGTCGATCTGGACGCCGAGGGCTACGTCCTCGTGAAGCCGGGCTCGACCGAGACGTCGGCGCCGGGTGTCTTCGCCTGCGGCGACCTCGTCGACCACACCTACCGCCAGGCCATCACCGCGGCCGGCACCGGGTGCTCGGCCGCACTCGACGCCGAGCGCTACCTCGCCGGCCTCGCCGACGCGGTCCTGACCGAGAAGGCGTTCGCCCGCGCGGAGTGATCCGCCGAGGGCTCGGGTTCAGCCCGCCGAGGGCTCGGGTTCAGCCAGGATCGGGTTGCGCGGGCCGGTGCCCGTTCCGTTGAGGCGGTCGGCCATGCGTTGGTGCCACCGGGCCGGGAGGCAGCGAGCGGCGACGACGCGAGCCGCGGCGTCCTCGGCCCCCATCTCGGCGGCGAACAGGGTGACGAGGTCGATGTCGTGGGTGGGTGGCTCGAGGACCTCGATCGGGTCCCCCGCGCGGATGACCCCGGGGACCACGACCCGGAAGTAGGCGCCGCACCGTCCGCGCTCGGCGAAGCGGCGGACCCACGCAGACTCGCCCAGGTGCCGCTGAAAGGTTCCGCACGGCTGCCGGGAAAGGGACACCTCGAGGACGACCTCGTCCCCGACCCGGACGCGCTGGTTCACGAGCAAGGACTCAAGGTCGATCCCCTCGGTGGTGAGGTTCTCGCCGAACATCCCGTCCGAGAGGCCGTGGCCCAAGTCGCGCTCCCAGGCGTCGAGCTCCTCACGGCTGAACGCGTAGACCGCCTTGTGGGCACCGCCGTGGTGAGCCCCGTCGCCGATCAGGTCGCCCACCACGCCGGAGCCGTCGCCGTAGGACGGCCCGGGCGCGAAGACCTCGATCGACGGCACCGGGTGCTTGTCGATCCCGGTGAGGCGTCGCGTCCGCGGATCGGGCTTCGGCCGGGCCAGGTTCGTCGAGCGGACGCGTGCGGTCATGGCGGGAGCGTAGTGGTGCGGGTGTGGTGGAACTGGACGAGGCACAGTTGACGAGGCGATTTGAGTCTCACGTCGCGTGAGGCTTTACGTTCTTCATCAGGAGGTGGACAACCCATGAACAACCACACCACTGAAGAACTGCTGGCGATGCTCGACCAGCCCACTGACGTCGGCACGTCCGGCGCGCGTGTCGAGTCCGAGCGGCGCTACGCCGCGATGACCCTCGGCGCGATGAAGGACCCTGCCGTCGTCCCGCCCCTCCTGGCGCGTCTCCGCGCGGAGACCCCGGGTTGCGGCGTCCACGAGACGCTGACCTGGGCGACCGTGCAGCACATCGACACCGCACTCCCCGAGGTCCTCGAGATGCTGACCGACGCCGACCCGCACCTGCGGCGCACCGGCGCGCACATCCTCAGCAAGGTGGGCGACCCTGCCCACCTGGACGCGCTGACCCCGCTGGTCGCCGACGAGGACATCGACGTGGCCCTCAAGGCGTACCGCGCCGTCGCTCACTCGGGTGGCGAGCGGGCCGAGAAGGCCTTGGATGCCCTGAGCGGACGCCTCGGGGACGGCGACGCACTGCAGAAGGACGCCCTGACCGCGGCGTTCCACCGCTTCGGGGAGCAGGCCGTCCCGGCACTGGTGAAGGCGCTGTCCGACACGGACGCCGAGGTGCGCGAGCACGCGGCCGACGCCTTGGGCCACCTCGGCGAGGATGCCGCCGCGGCCGTCGAGCCGCTCATTGCGTTGGTCGGTGATCCGGTTGACGCCGTGCGCCTCTCGGCCGTGTCCGCGCTGGGCCAGTTGGGCGAGAGCGCCCACGATGCCCTGCGTGGGCTGACCAAGGCCGACGATCCCGTCGTCGCCAAGGTCGCCCAGCGGTTCCTCGGCTGATCGGGAGGTAGCGGTGGCACCTCGCTCCCCAAACGAGCTTGTGCTGATGGACTTGTCCCGGGTGCAAGCACGTTCGGGGAGCGAGGTGGGCGACATGCCGCGGCCAGAGGGCTCCAGCGGCCAGCGATGTCAGCTCCTCCCTCGCGAGACCCAGGTCCTACGCGCCCAACCTCCGGGCCAAGGACCCGGTGCGTCCGGGAGCGTCGAACGCGGACGCGATGGCACGAGCAGCGTCCGGACCACCGATGGCGCCCAGCCCCATCAGGGCCGCGAGGCGCACGTCCTCGACCGGGTCCCCGACGGCCATGGCCAGCGATGGGACGGCGCGGTCATCACCCAACGAACCCAGCACCTCAGCGGCGTCTGCCCTGGTCGCAGCGGAGTCGTCGGCCAACCGTGCGATCACCGGATCCACCGCCCGGGGACCCATGTCGCCCAGCGCCCCCACCACCGCGGCGCCCACCTGAGCCGCACCGCGGCCGAGCGCCCCCGCCAGGGCGTCGATCGCCGCGGCGTCGCCGATCTGTCCAAGCGCGAAGGCCGCCTTCGCCGCGACGTCACCGTCGGGGTCGGCGAGCAACTGAGCCAGGGCCGGCACCGAACTGGGGTGGGCGATCTTGCTCAGCACGTGCGCCATCTGCCGCCGCACCCGGGGCGAGGGGTCGGCCAACTCGGCGACCAGCCGCTCGAGCAACGGCGCAGGATCCTCCGCCGCGTGCACCTGCCGCACCACGGCCCACGTGGCCACCTCGCGAACGCTGTCCGCGGGGTCGGTGCGCAGGAGGTCGAGCAGGGTGTCGAAAGGCGCGTCGTCGGGGGCGTCCAGCGCGGCACGGAACCGCACCCAGGCGTCCGGGTGGCGCAACCGTTCGGTGAGCGCAATGACGTCGAGGACCTCGTCCCAGCCCGCACCCGCGGCGTCCCGGAGCCGTTCGAGGCGGGTGAGGAGGTCCCGCTCGGCGGCGATGCGTCCCTCGACGAGCGCGATGTGGCGCTCGAGGGTGTCCGCGGCGTCGAAGTCAGGGTCGTCGAGGGCCTGGCCGATCTGCTCGAGCCCCAGTCCGAGCGACTTGAGGTGCTGGATGGCGAGCAGCCGTTCAAGGTCCTCCGGGGCGTAGAGGCGGTAGTCACCACCCGACCGGCCCGAGGGGACGAGCAGTCCCAGGTCGTCGTAGTGCCGCAGGGTGCGGTGCGTCAGCCCCGTGCGGTGGGCCACCTCACCGATCTTCAGCCACTCCACCCACGCAGGTTACTGGCGGAATGAATCGTCGGGGGCGGGGGTTAGCATGGAGGCCCTTCCGATCCCTGCACGAGGAGTACCCCATGGTCGCCGCCGTCACCGACGCCACGTTCGCCGACGAGGTCCTGAAGTCCAGCAAGCCCGTTCTCGTCGACTACTGGGCCGACTGGTGCGCTCCGTGCAAGCAGATCGCCCCCATCGTCGAGGAACTCGACCGGGAGTACGGCGACAAGATCACGTTCCTGAAGCTCGACACCAACGACAACCCGAACACGCCGATGAGCTACGGCATCATGAGCATCCCGACCCTGCAGTTGTTCGTGAACGGCGAGCTCGTCCAGTCGCTGACCGGCAGCAAGAGCAAGGGCGCGATCCTCAAGGCGCTCGACGCGTACCTCTGATCGTCCCCGGGCCGGTGCGTCAGCCGATGGCGGCGGCCCGGACGCCGGGGCGCGGCCGGCCCTCGGCACGCCGCACCAGCGCGTCGACGCGGACGCACATCGCCACGTGCAGCACGACCATCACGACCAAGGCGGCCACGATGGTGGTCGGCGTCCCCACCAGGACGGCCAGCAGCGTCACCGCCACGGCCACCACGGACGCCAGCCCGAGGGCCAGCGCGGCGGTGTCGCGTGCGCAGACCCGGGCGAGCCGGACGACGTGGACCAGGAACAGCACCCACGCCGAGGCGATCATCACGACCGCGAACCATTGGAGCGGGTGTAGCGCGACCGGCCATCCGGTGGAAGCCAACGCGGGTGCGGAGAACTGCCAGCCGGGGAACATGACGAACACCGAGACGCCCGCCAACGTGAAGACGAGCCACCGGGCCATCGAGTCCAGAGCCGTGGGGATGCGCATGACCCAATCCTAAGAAACTTTCAGGGTCGGGCACAGGCCATTTGCCCCAATTGGAACCAAAGTTGACCTCGAAACCCAGCCTCACAAGGTGAGTTCATACTTTGGTATGACCAGGGCAAGTTTCTCAGGCTTTAGTACTACCCCGCGCTGAGATTCTCAGGCAGCAACGCGCAAGGCGTCCGAGGCCCAGAGCTGACCGTCCCGCGCGCTGTCACGCGGGGACGGGGTTGGCTGTGAACCGGGTTAGCCTGACCCCGTGATGCCCGACGTCCTCGCCGCGCTCGCGGCCACGCTCACCCTGGTGGGGGACGTCCTCACGCGCGAGGCGTCCGTGGCCGAGGACCTGGCGTCCGGTGCGCTGCTGTGGCAGGCCCTCGGGGTGGCGGTCCTGGCGTGGGCGTCCATCGGTGTGGGGCAGAGCTCGGTGCTGTTCCTCAACCGGATCAGTGGGTTGCGCGTCGCGATCGCCGCCCTGGTGGGGCTGGTGTACTTCGCGGTGCTGCGCTGCATCGAGGCGCTCATCACCTGGGCCGTGGCGTGGCTCGTCACCGGCCGGTCGCTTCCCGTCGAAACCGTCGTCACCGTGTTCCTGCTGGCGATGGCGCCGCACGTGTTCAACGCGCTGACGTTCCTTCCGCACGTCGGCATCGGGCTCGGGCGCGTCCTGGAGGCGTGGTCGTTCATCATCCTGTTCCTGCTGCTCGGCGCCGCGTACCACCTCCCCGTGTGGCAGGCGTTGCTGGTGGCGGCGTCCGGCTGGCTGGTCGTGCAGGTGCTCTCCCGTGTCCTCGCCGCGCCGCTGGGTTGGCTGGGCTCGCGGGCCTGGACGCTGGCGTCCGGGCGGCCGGTGCTCCTGACGGCCCGCGACATCCTCGCGGGGACGCCGTTCGTCCCGGTCGATGCCTCGTTCCCGCCAGAAGCCGAGGCCCCGCCAGAAGCCGAGGCCCAGTCCGCCCTCCGGCACCGCCAGGAGGCGTGATGTGGGTCTGGCTGTTGGGCTCCATGTTCGCCCTGCTCCTGGCGTTCGCCCTGCTCGCGCCGCTCGAGTCGCTGCGCTGGTGGTCCACGCGGGGCGCGATCGAGATGCAGCGCACCTATGCGCGGGTGGCCCGGGCCCCATCGCCCGGGGTGCCCCGAGACCTGCCCGACCGTTTCGTGGTCTACCTCTCCGGGGTGGGGGTCGTCGACGGTGACAGCGTGTCCGGGCGCGAGCAGGAGGTGCTGGACGCCGTGGCCGCCCGCCTGCCCCGGGTGAGGATCATCGCCGAGGTGTTCCCCTACTCGGTCGACAACCGCGGCCTGCTCCAGCGCGCCACCGCGTGGCTGTGGCGACGGCTGGCGAAGCTGCGCCGGATCCGGCGGCAGAGTGTGGCGCCGAAGTTGATCCACCTGCGGAACGTCCTGCAGGTCATGGTGTCGGCCGACCACCGCTACGGACCCACGATCAACGCCGGCCTCGCGCAGGAGATCTGGCGGGCCCTGCACCGCCACGGTTGGACCCCCGGCTGCGGGACGCCCGTGACCGTCATCGGCTTCTCCGGCGGCGCGCAGATGGCGATCGGGTCCGCGACGATGCTGCGGCACCTCGGCATTCAGGTCTCGGTCGTCTCCCTCGGGGGGATCTTCGGCGACGACCCCGGGTTGGACCACATCGTCCACCTCTGGGACATCCGCGGCTCCCGCGACCGACTGCGCCTGCTGGGGCCGATCGCGTTCCCCGGGCGCTGGCCGTTCATGCGGGGATCCGCGTGGCACCGGGCGCTCCGGGACGGCAAGGTCACCGTGGTGCCCGGCGGTCCCGTGCACCACGACGGCCCCCACAACTACGTCTCCCGCAACCCCGGTCCGGACGGGGTGGTCCCCGCCGAACGGCTGGTCGAGCAGGTCACCGGCATCCTGTCCACCCCGGACTAGGCTTCGGGTCAGTGTCAGGGTGGTGGTACCGCGGTTGCGGTGGTTGGATCCTGACCATCAGTCGGCTGGTTCTTAGGCTTCGTGCCGGGAGTCCTTTTTGTGGGGATGTGGCGTCCATGCGTTTTGCCGTCGGCTGGTGGGAAGGAACCGGCCGGCGTGACTTGATAGGAGCGTGGCATCGCCCCCACTGAGATGTGTCCGCCGACCGGTTCCGACCGTCCTCCACTGATCAGGTGAAAGGAGGCAACCACCATGGTTGTCGTTGGTGTGGATGTTCACAAGCAGGCCCACACGTTCGTTGCGGTCGACGAGGTCGGCCGCAAGCTGGGCCAGTTCACGGTGAAAGCGACCAGCGAGGGGCACGCGAAGGCGTGGGCCTGGGCCACCGGCGAGTTCGGGGCCGAGTTGGTGTGGGCCATCGAGGACTGCCGGCACCTGTCGGCCCGCTTGGAACGTGACCTGCTCACGGTCGGGCAGAAGGTGGTGCGGGTGCCGCCGAAGATGATGGCCGAGCAGCGTCGGGTCGCACGGACGCGGGGGAAGTCTGATCCGATCGACGCGTTGGCGGTGGCGCGGGCGTTCTTGCGGGAACCCGATCTGCCGGTTGCGTCGCACGATGAGGGGTCACGGGAGTTGAAACTGCTGGTTGACTACCGGGAATCGTTGGTGTCGACCAGGACCAGGATCATCAACAGCTTGTTGTGGCGGATCCATG
The DNA here is from genome assembly GCF_059515965.1 of Propioniciclava sp. LT432. Lineage (NCBI taxonomy): Bacteria > Bacillati > Actinomycetota > Actinomycetes > Propionibacteriales > Propionibacteriaceae > Propioniciclava > Propioniciclava sp. LT432. The sequence goes on from NZ_JCAKNE010000022.1 coordinate 91,890, forward strand.
AACTCGACCCCGAGCGTGTGCCGGCGCCCCGGTCGCTTGACCGTCAGGCCACCCAACAGGCCTTGCGTGGGTGGCTGGTGGGTTTGCCGGGGATCGTGGCCGAGTTGGCCTTGGCGGAGCTCGACGACGTCGTTGCGCTCACGCGTCGGGTCAACGAGCTGGAGCGCAGGATTGCCGCCTCGGTGGTCAGGGTGGCCCCTTCGTTGGTGGCCATGCCTGGCTGCGGGGTGTTGACCGCGGCCAAGCTGGTCGGCGAGACAGCAGGTGTCACGCGGTTCGCGACCGAGGCCAAGTTCGCCCGGCATGCCGGGATCGCACCGATCCCGGTGTGGTCTGGCCGGACCGAAGGACGGGTCCGGTTGACCAGGTCCGGCAACCGGCAGCTGAACGTGGCGATCCATCGGATCGCCCTCACCCAGATCCGGCTGGCAGGCGGCCTCGGGAAGGTGTACTACGAACGGAAGAAGGCCGAGGGCATGTCCACCCCCGAAGCCCTGCGCTGCCTCAAACGACGCCTCGCCCGCATCGTCTACAACACCCTGAAGACCGACCACGAAGCGACCCTCGGGACCTGCATCCCGGCAGCCGCTTGACATAGGAGAAACGCATG
>NZ_JCAKNE010000023.1:0-91521 GCF_059515965.1 Propioniciclava sp. LT432
TTCGGGGGTGTCGTTGCCTCGCGTAAGGGTCTCCGCCTGAACGATCCGGGGATGGAGCTGACCTTGAGCGAGCGCAGGGCTGTCACGGTGAAGAAGGCGTTGGCCTACAAGGGGGCGGACCGGGCCGGGAAGTCGCGGATCCTGGACGAGTTGGTCGAGTTGACGGGCTGGCATCGTGACTATGCGCGGGCGGCGTTACGGGAGGTGCTGGTCGTCAAACCGGTCCGGCCTCGCAAGCCGCGGTCGCGGGTCTACGGCGATGACCTGCTGCCCGCCCTGGTGCGCTGTTGGACCCTGTTGCGGGCGCCGGCGGGGAAGATCCTGGCGCCGTTCATGCCCGTGCTGGTGCCCCTGCTGCGGGTGGAGGGGGAGATCGTCTTGGACGACACCCAGGCCGAGTTGTTGGCCGGTATCTCGGCGGCCACGATCGACCGGATGCTCGCCGGGGAGCGGAAGCGGATGACGCTACGCGGCCGGACGCACACCAAGCCGGGGTCGTTGTTGAAACACCAGATCCCGATCCGCACGTTCGCTGACTGGGACGATGCGACGCCGGGGTTCGTCGAGATCGACCTGGTCGCCCACGACGGTGGGGTGGCCTCGGGTGAGTACTGCTACACGTTGACGATGACCGATGTGGCGACGGGGTGGACGGTGAACCGGTCGGTGCCGAACCGGGCCCGTCGGTGGGTGATCGAGGCCATCGACCACGCCGCCGGGATGTTCCCGTTCCCGATCGTGGGGATCGATTCCGACAACGGGTCGGAGTTCATCAACCACCACTTCCTGCACTACTGCGAGACCCGCAAGATCACGTTCACGCGCGGGCGGGCGGGGAAGAAGAACGACGGCTGTTACGTGGAGCAGAAGAACTGGGCCCGGGTGCGGGAGTTGGTCGGCTACTACCGGTACGACACCGACGCCGAGCTCGAGCTGCTGAACCGGATCTGGGCGTTGGATGACGCGTTCGCGAACTACTTCCTGCCCAGCCTGAAGCTGGCCTCCAAGCACCGCGACGGCGCCAAGGTCGTCAAGAAGTACCACCAGGCCGCCACCCCGCACCAGCGTGCCCTCGCCCACCCCGCGACCCGGAAACGGCCCGTGATCACGATGAACGCCCGGTTCAAGAAGCTTCGCCTCGGTGCCCTGCAACGCGAGATCCTCCACCACACCGGACGCCTCGAAGCCCTCGCCCAGGCCAAGGGCCGTACCGCCCGGCAACGCCGTGCCGCGACCGGCTGAACCGGAGGAGACACGTGAGGCAACGACTCCTGCCGAACCGGAGGTCACAGGTGAGGCAACGACCTAATCCATCCGGAGGTATTGACATGAGGCATCACGGTGGACTCGTGGCATCCTTGATCCCATGGCCAAGGACCCTGCTACCACGCCCCCCAAGGACGAGGCTCCCGCGGGCGGGTTCGACACGGTCATGTCCCACCTGACCGACGCCATCCTCGACCGCACCTATCCAGCCGGGAGCCAGCTCCCGACCGAGCGCCGGCTGGCGGCCGACCTCAACGTGAGCCGCAGCGCCGTCCGCGAGGCCATCAAGGTCCTGCAGGCCCAAGGGATCATCGCAACCGCCGCCGGTCCGGCTCACGGCACCCGCATCTCCACGACCGCGGGCGACGCGTTCGGCCGCATGCTGCGCCTGCACCTGGCGCTCGGCTCGGCCGACTTCGGTGAACTGACAGACACTCGCGTCGTCCTCGAGCGGGCCGCCGTCGCGGCTGCTGCGCAAAGGGCGACCCCCGGGGCGCTCGATCCCGCGCGCGACCTCGCCGAGCGAATGGCCGCCGTGTCGTCGTCCGACGACTTCAGCGTCCTGGACACCGATTTCCACGTCGCTCTGGCGAGCCTGGGGCAGAACCGACTGATCAGCGACCTCACCGTGGCGATCAGGCAGGCCGTGGCGCCCATCATCCGTGACGCGCAGCAGGTCCTCGCGGACTGGGAGGAGCTCCGGCAGCGGCTCGTCCAGGAGCACTTCGCGATCCTGGACTCCGTGGTCGGCGGGCGTGGCGACGAGGCGGCCGACCTCACCGAGCAGCACATCCGGGCAGCTCATGCGGCACTGCGGATCGGCATCGAGCCCCGGACGGCCATGGGCTGAGGGACGACCGCCGTGGTGGTCACACCCTCATGTTGAGGGCACCTCGGCCCGCCATCGCCCGCGCACGGCCACCAGCCGTGCCGCCACGCTCAGGGCCACCTCCGCGGGGCTGTGCGCCCTGATCGGGAGCCCGGCCGGCACCTCCACGCGAGCCTGGTGGGGGAGGTGCGCGATCTTGGCGCGCTTCCCCACGACCCCGAGGTAGCCCAGCCGAACGGACTCGAGCGCCGCCACCGTGGCCACGTCCCGGTCCGGGTCGTGCGTGGCCACCACGACGAGGGTGTTGTCCCCCGGCGCCACCACCTCGGCGATCCGCCCGTACGGCAGCTCCCGCGCGTCGTGCACCACGCCGCGCAACCGGTCCGCGGCCCCGGGCCGCTCGTCCACCACCTCCACCCGGAAGCCGAGCGGCACGAGCAGGCCTGCCAGTGCCCCGCCGACGTGGCCGGCGCCCACCAGCACGACTCGATGGCTCGGCCCGGAGACGTGCCGGTAGTCCCAACCTTCGCCCGCGACCCGCCATTCCAAGGTCTCGCCCGCGGCCAGGGCAGTGTCCACCGACCTGAGGTGGCCGGTCCACGACGCGTCCAACGGCACCAGAGCGACGCGTTGCTCGCCGCCGCACCGCAGGCCCGAGGCGTGCTCCGCGCCGGCCCGGTGGGTCTGGGTGAGCAGGCGCGAATGCGGTGTCGGCGTCCGGAGGAGCTCGAGCGCGACCCCGACGACCGTGGCCTCAGCGACGCCCCCGCCGGTGGTGCCGGCCAGCCACCCCTCCAGGCCGACGGCCATCAGCCAACCGGCGTGGCCGGGCGAACTGCCCCGATGCGACACGACGACGGCCAAGACGCACGGCCGTCCGGCCATCACCTCCTCCGCCAGGGCCCGCCAGACCAGTTGCTCCGGAAGGGTCGGCCCGTCACCCATCGTCCGACCCGCCGTGGAGCAGGGTGAAGATGCGCTCGGAGCTCAACGGCGTCCGATACTGCGCTGGTGCCGCAGGAGCGTACGAGGCGATGGCGTCCTGCAGGGCGAAGAAGGCACCGAGCCCGTAGACGAGGGGCGGCTCGCCGACGGCCTTGCTGCCCAGCAGCCCGTCGGTGTTGGGCTCGGTCAGGAGCGTGACGTCCAGGACGGGGGCGGTCGGCAGGTCGGGCACCTTGTAGGTCGCCAACGTGTCGGACAGCAGGCGTCCCGCAGCATCACGGACGACCTCCTCGCAGGTCATCCACCCCACCCCTTGCACGATGGCACCCTCGACCTGTCCCAGGTCGGTGGCGCCGTCCAGGGTGGAACCCACCTCATGGGCGACCGTGACCCTGGTGACGAGCCCGGTGCCCAGCAGCGTGTCGACCTCCGCCTCGACCAACGCGGACCCGAACACGTGGTAGCGGAACGGGGTGCCGTGCCCGGTCGTGTCCCGGGTGAGGCCGGGGGTGGCGACGTGCGCGAGCGCCGACAGGGTGCGTCGCTGCTCGTACGCGTTCGCGACCCGCTCGTCCCAGGTTCCGTCCGGCGGCAGGCCCGCCAGGATCGCAAGGCAGGCCTCGCGTGCGGCGGCCCCGTTGAGGTCCGCGCCCGTGCTGGCCGCGGTGGGCGACACGTTGGCCACGCGGGTCGTGTTGGTCGTCCGCACCCGGACGGCGGCCTCCTCAAGGCCGAAGGTGCGCGCCACGACGGTCCGAATCTTCCCGTGGACACCTTGGCCCATCTCGACGGCACCGGTCGTCACCGCGACCGTTCCGTCCAGGTGGACGTGCACCAGCGCCTCGGCCTGGTTGAGCGGCAGGAACGTGAAGGCGATGCCGAAGCACACGGGGACCACGGCCATGCCTCGCCGGATCCTGGGGCCGGTCGCGTTCCATGCGTCCACCTCCGCGCGAACGCTGGCCGGGTCACGCCGGCGCTCGAGCGCGGTCCACGCCTCCCGGGCCCGGCCGCCGTCCACCGCCTGGCCGTAGGGGAGGGTGTCGCCGTCCTTGACGAGGTTGCGCTCCTGCAGGTCTTCGGGCCGGACGCCGCGGGCCCGGGCCGCCTCGCGGATCGCCGCCTCCATCGCGAAGATCGCCTGGGGCGCACCGAAGCCGCGGAACGCCGTGTTGGACGGCGTGTCCGTGCGGGCACAGGTGCCGGTGATGCGGACGTTGGGGAGGGCGTACGCGTTGGTGGCGTGCAGGAGCGACCGGTCCATGATCGCCGTGGACAGGTCGGGCGTCGCGCCCGAGTCCTGGACGAGGGCAACCTCATAGGCGACGAAGCGGTCCTCGGCGTCCAGCCCGAGGCGGAACTCGGCGGTGTAGGGGTGGCGCTTGCCCGTGCTCCGCAGGTCCTCGGAGCGGTCGAGGCACAGGCGCACCGGGCGACCCGTCCGCTGGGCGGCGACGGCGGCCAGGCAGGCCCACGGGGTCGCCTGTTCCTCCTTGCCGCCGAACCCGCCGCCCAGTCGGGCCACGTCCACCTCGACCAGGTGCTGGGGCAGCCCCGTGGCCAACGCAACGGCCGCGTGGACGGCGCTGGGCGACTGGGTGGCCGAGTGGACGAGGAGCCCCGCCTCGGTGGGGATCGCGAGCGCACACTGGGTCTCCAGGGCCACGTGGTCGGCGGACCCCAGGGCGACGCTGCCGGTCACGACCAGGTCGCAGTCGGGCCACGCGGCGTCCACGTCGCCGCAGGCGAGTGTCCGGGGGCCCTGGATGACGTCCCCACGGGCCACGGACTCCGCAGGGTCGAGCAGGGGCGGGAGCGGCGTCCAGTCGGCCCGGACGAGCCGGGCGGCCTCCTCGGCGACGTCCTCGGACTCGGCGACGACGATCGCGAAAGGCTGCCCGGCTCCGTGCGCCTCACCGTCGGCCAGGAGTGGCTCGCCGCTGGTGCCCGGGACGTCCCCGGCGACGAGGACGGCCACCACGCCGGGGACAGCGAGGGCAGCCGCCGCGTCCACCCGGCTGAACCGCGCGTGCGCATGGGGCGAGGTGGCGGGCCTGGCATGCAGGCAGCCGGCCGGCAGGGGCAGGTCGCCGGTGAAGGGGGCGCGCCCGCGAACCAGGGCGTCGAGGTCCTGGCGGCTCATCGGATGACCGTCATCGCGTCGAAACCGGGATACAGGGCTGCGATGTGGGCGACCACGATGTGCGCGAGCAGCCGCGTGCGGTAAGACGCCGACCCGCGCACGTCGTCGATCGGGGCGATCTCGTCGTGAACGACGCGCAGTGCCCCTCGGACCGTCGCCGGCGTGACCGCTCGCCCCGCCAACGCCTCCCCTGTGGCCCGCAGCAACAGCGGGACCGGAGCCACCCCGCCCGCGCTCAGGCTGACCGTCCCGAACGTGTTCGCGTCGCCGCCCGTCACCACGAGGGCGCTCGTCACGGTGGCGATGTCGTCGTGGGGGCGGCGGCTGACCTTCTCCGCGTGCAGGCGGCCCCGTCCATCGCGGTTGGCCGGCACCGTCACCGCGACGATCACCTCGTCGCCGCGCAGGTCGGTGCGCTTGTACCCGTGGTGGAAGGCGTCCAGGCGGACCCGGCGGGCGCCGTCCGGGCCCGTGATCTCCAGGACCGCGCCCAGCGCCAGCAGCACGGTGGCGAGGTCACCGACGGGCGAGGCGTTCGCCACGTTCCCCCCGATGGTCGCGACGTTGCGGATGGCGGGGGACCCGAACCTCTCCAGGAACGGCCCAAGGCCCGGCCAGGAACAGGTCACGATCGGGCTGGTCAGGAGTTCCGCCACGGTCACGGCGGCGCCCAGATGCAGGACGTCCTCACGCTCGGCCAGGTCGCGTAGCCCGGGAACGTACCGGGCCCTGACGAGGGACGACGGTCCATGCGGGTGCCGGACCCCCTCGTCGGAATGCCCCCCGACGAACGTCGCGCCGGCGATCGGCTCCTCCACATCCGGGACCGGCAGGCTCAGGCCGGCGTGGGCGACGGCGTCCGGGAGGAGGCCGCGGCGTACGGCGTCCGCGAGGCCGAGGTGCCCGGGGTCGAACGTCGCCGCCAGGTCGTCGCACGCGCGGGCGATGCCGGCATAACCCGTGCAGCGGCAGAGGTTGCCGGCGGCGGTGGCCCTGGGCGGTGCACCGGCGAGGAGGCCGGCGGTCAGGGCGACCACGAGACCGGGGCTGCAGTACCCGCACTGGATCGCCCCGGCCTCGACGAGCGCGCGCTGCACGGGGGTCGGGGCGGCGGCGTCGAGTCCCTCGACGGTGATCACGTGGCAGCCCGCCACGAGGTCCGTGGTGAGGAGGCAACTGTTCACGCCGCGGTAACCGGGCTCGGACGCGCCGGCCGCGTGTTCGCCGAGGAGCACCTGGCAGGCGCCGCAGTCGCCGCCCCGGCACCCGGGCTTGGCGGCCACGAGGCCCCGGTTCCGCAGCCAGGTCAGGAGGTTGGTTCCCGCAGGGGCCTCCACGGTCGTGTCGTTCAGGACGAGGCGGGGCATGTGACCTCCGTGAAGGTGAACCGGTCGACGTCGAAGAGACCGAGGTCGCTCAGCTTGAGGGACGGCATCACCAGCAGTGACAGGAACGACAGCGTGGTGAAGGGTGCCCGTAGCGGTGAGCGCAGCCGCCTCGCCACGAGGTCGATCAACGTGTCGAGCCGCGCAGCAACCTCCTCGGCCGGCCGGTCGCTCATCAGGCCCGCCACCGGCAGGGGGAGCGAGGCCACCCCTTGGGGGCTGGCGACGGCGAGGCCTCCGGCGTGCTCGACCACCGCGTTGATGGCCTCCGCGAGCAGGCAGGCGTCCGTCCCGGCCGCGACCATGTTGTGGGAGTCATGGGCGACGCTGGACGCGATGGCCCCCTCGACCAGCCCGAAGCCGCGGACGAACGCCACGGAGGGGGGCGCGGGGCGGTAGCGGTTCACGACCGTCAGCAGCAGGACGTCCGCCCCCGGATCCGGCTCGACGAAGCCCGCCCGAACCGGCAGGTCGACCACATCGACACCGGTCACCAGGTCTCCGTCGGTGACGGTGATGACGCGGCAGGCGATCCGGCCCGCGCTGCTGCCCGCAGCTGGGACGCGGAGGTCGGCGGGGTCGACGGGGCCAGCCCCGAACGCGTTCACCGGTTCGGACGCCGTGCGTGCCAGCAGGCACGCCCCGTCCTGGGCGACCAGTTGGCCGGCGATCCACGTTCGCCGCGGCCGGAAGTCTACGAGGTCGTCCACCTCGACCGCGTTGAACGGGTCGCCGACCCGGAGGCGTCCGAGGTCGAGCCCGTAGTGCCGCTGGGGCGTGAGGCAGGCGGCTTCGAGGACGGCGAACAGGTCCTCGCCCGCCGCCACCGAACGGGCGACGAGGCGGTCGATGTGGCCGCGCAGCAGGTCGTCCGCGGCGAGGTCGTCGGTACAGAGCATCGTGCGGCCGGGATGGCGGCCGATGAGGGGGAGCAGCGCGTCAAGGTTGCGGGCCGCGGAGCCCTCCCGGATGAGGATGCGCATCCCGAGGGCGATCTTCTCCTCCGCCTCGTCCGGCGTGGTGCACTCGTGATCGGTGGAGATCCCGGCGCCGGCGTAGCGGCGCGCGTCCTCGCCGGTGAGGCCCGGGGCGTGCCCGTCGACGGGGAGACCGCGCCGGAGTGCGGCGTCCACCTTGCCCATGACGCGCGGGTCGCGGGCCAGGACCCCCGGGTAGTCCATGACCTCGGCGAGGAGGCCGACCCCGGGCGTGTCGAGGAGCTCTTCGACCTCGTGCGTGGCGAGCGTCGCCCCTGCGGTTTCGTGCGGCGTGGCCGGGACGCAGCTCGGGGCACCGAACAGGACGGTGAACGGGGTCCGACCGGCGTCGGCGATTATCCAGCGCACCCCGGCGATGCCGAGGACGTTCGCGATCTCGTGCGGGTCGGAGACGGAGGCGACCGTACCGTGCCGGACGGCCGTCCGCGCGAACTCGGCCGGCGTGAGCAGGCTGCTCTCGATGTGGACGTGCGCGTCGACGAAGCCGGGCAACAGGAAGCCGGCGTCGGGACCGAGGTCGCCCACGGCCATGATCGACGTGATGACTCCGGCGCGCCATGCCACCTCGCAGGGCGTGATCTGGCGTGCCTCGATGTCCACGAGGTTCGTTCGGAGCCCCACCTGGGTCGGTCGGGGGCCGGGCCCGGGCGTCCATCACCCGACCGTGAAGGTCCGGGTGTCCCGATCCGGAGGCCGGTTCGACTCGCCGCCGGAGGGGTCGGAGTCGTGCACCTCGAACACGTAGGTGCCCGGCGACAGCGTGAGCGTGAGCTCCCACGGGGCGAAGGTCTGGCCCTCGCGGGTGGTGACGAACCCCTCCTGGACGGTGGCGCCGTCCGGCCTCAGGAGGCGCCAGGGCAGGTTCGCCTCGAACACGTTCGCCTCGCCCGACAGGCGCACGGGCGACGTCACGGTCCGGCCCTCGGCCGGGGTGTCGATGCCGACGAGCAGGCGGACGTCGAGCGGATCCTCGCGGCGCAGCGGCTTGTCCCACAGGAGGTGGCCCCACGACGCGGGCTCACCCTCGATGGTCGCCAGCACGGACGCCGTGGCGTCCACCGCCTCGGTGACGGTCCAGACCAGCTGTTGCACCAGGACGGCCTCGCCGGACGCCCCGACGTTGGCTGCTCGCGCCTCACCCGACAGGTTCACCGTGATGACGCCGCCCCGCTGGTCGACGCCCAGGACGCGGGTGTCCTTCGGCCACGAACTGCTGTAGTCGGGGTCGTCCGGGCCGGCGATCAGGGCCTCGAGGGCGCCCCGAGCCTCGGACGCCCCGGCCCGCGGCTCGCGGGTCAGGCGGAAGCCCCGGGTGGTGTCGACCACGAAGTAGACGAGCCCCGTCGCTGCCTGGGGCGTCGGTGTGGACACCGGGGCCGTGGGGGATGGCGTGGGTGGTGTCGGGGACGCCGAGGGTGTCACGGACGCCCCGGGCGAGGCGCTGGTGGGCGGCGCCGGTGTGGGGCCGACGGCGGGCGAGCATCCGGTCAGGAGCGCCAGGAGTACCACGACGACGGGCCAGCGGCGATGCATGACGTGCCTCCTCACAGGGGCGATGGCCAAGTTTACTGCGGGGGCGCGAAGCGCGTTGCCGGGCCGTGGTTTTCCTCCTTCGCCCGAGTGGGCTCGACCGCGGTGTGTAGACGCTGCGTCGGCGGGTAGGGGGTGCCCATGAGTGATCTCAACGCCACCCGTGAAGCAGCAGCCAGCAAGGTCAGCAAGGGCGGAGGGTTCCCCGAGCAGGAGCAGCGGCCGCCCGGTTCCACGTCCGAGATGACGCCCGTCCCCGACCACGGGGAGGACACGTGGGTCGGCCGCGGACGCCTCGAGGGCCTCAAGGCCCTCGTCACCGGCGGTGACTCGGGCATCGGGCGGGCCGTCGCCATCGCGTTCGCGCGCGAGGGCTGCGACGTGGCCCTGAGCTACTTGGCCGAGGAGCAGGCGGACGCCGAGGACGTGGCCCGGCTGGTGGAGGAGGCGGGGCGCCGGTGCGTCCTGCTGCCCGGGGACCTGCAGGACGAGGCCACGAGCCGGAAGGTGGTCGACCGGGCGGCCGAGGAGTTGGGCGGCCTGGACGTGCTCGTGAACAACGCCGGTTTCCAGTGGGGACGCCGTGACTCCGGCCTGGCGGACCTGACGACCGAGGAGATGGACCGTGTGTTCCGCACGAACCTGTACGCCCTGTTCTGGGTGACCCAGCAGGCGCTGCGGCACCTGGGCGAGGGGGCGAGCATCATCAACGTCAGCTCGATCCAGGCCTACGACCCGTCCACCAACCTCATCGACTACGCGGCGACCAAGGCAGCCATCAACAACTTCACCGTCAACCTCGCCGCGGAGGTGGGTCCGAAGGGCATCCGGGTCAACGCGGTGGCCCCGGGACCCATCTGGACCCCCCTGCAGCCGGCGACCAAGCCCGGGGAGTCCATGCCGAAGTTCGGCGAGGACACGCCCCTGGGTCGGGCCGGGCAGCCGTCCGAACTGGCGGGGGCCTTCGTCTTCCTCGCCTCACCGGCGGAGGCGTCCTACGTCTCGGGGACGGTCCTCGGCGTCACCGGGGGCAAGCCCGTCTTCTGACCCGGTCTCCCGGTTTCGGCGGGGGCCGGCCGGGTACCACCTGGTTTGCGCGCCAAGGGCGCGGGGTAGACGCTCCCCATGAGAGCAGTCACCTGGCAGGGCCCCCGCACGATTGAGACCCGGGACGTCCCCGACCCCGTCCTCGTCGATGACTCCGACGCCGTGGTGCAGGTCACCGCGACCGCGATCTGCGGCTCTGACCTGCACCTCTACGAGGTGCTGGCGCCCTTCTTGACCAAGGGGGACGTCCTCGGTCACGAAGGCATGGGGATCGTCGTGGAGACCGGCAGCGCGGTGACGCGCGTCCGTCCCGGCGACCGCGTCGTCATCCCGTTCACCATCTCGTGCGGCGCCTGCTGGATGTGCACGCGTGGGCTCCAGTCCCAGTGCGAGGTGACCCAGGTCCGCGAACGGGGCAAGGGCGCCGCGCTGTTCGGCTACACGTCCCTGTACGGGAGCGTGCCCGGCTGTCAGGCGGAGTACGTCCGCGTCCCGCACGCCGACTACGGGCTCATCCCGGTGCCCCGGGAGGGCCCCGACGAGCGCTGGCTGTACCTCTCCGACATCCTGCCGACCGGCTGGCAGGCGGCGCGCTACGCCGACGTGACCCCGGGTGACACTGTGGCGGTCGTGGGCCTCGGCCCCGTCGGCCACCTGTCCGCACGAGCGGCCTTGCGGCAGGGCGCCGCCCGTGTGATCGGGGTCGACCGGGTGCCGGAACACCTCCAGCGCGCACGCGAGGCCGGCATCGAGGTGGTCGACGACACGGACGACACCCCCGCCGCGATCAAGGACCTGACCGGTGGACGCGGCGCCGACCGCGTGATCGATGCCGTCGGCATGGAGGCGCACGGCGACCCGGTGGTGGCGGGCATGTTGGCGGCGGTGTCCCGGTTGCCCAAGCCCGTCTCCGCGCCGCTGGCCGAGAGGGCCGCGGTGGATCGTCTGGCGGGCCTGCGGGCCGCACTCGGCTCGGTCCGCCGGGGCGGGACGGTCTCGATCGTGGGCGTGTACGGCGGGGCGATGGACCCGATCAACATGATGGACCTGTTCGACAGGCAGGTCACGCTGCGGATGGGACAGGCGAACGTCCGCCGGTGGAGCGACGAGCTGAGGCAGATGATCGAGACGGACGCCGACGCCTTCGACACCGAGCACCTCGCCACCCACCGACTGTCCCTCGAGGACGCCGCGAAGGGCTACGACCTGTTCCAGCGGAAGGCGGACGGCTGCTTCAAGGTCGTCCTCCACCCGGGCGAACGTCCGCTCCCCTGACACGCCGAAGCGGCCAGCGCGGAGATTCCGCGCTGGCCGCTTCGTGCCGGACGTGGTGACTACAGCGGGTTGCGGTCGTCCCTGCGGACCTCCTCGGCCCGAAGACGTGCCTCCTCGGCCACGGAATCCTTGGCCATCGACGCGTCGTCCCGGACGTGCTCGCCCGCCATGGTGGCGGCGTCCTTCACGCTCTCCACGGCTTCCTGTGCGACGGGCTTGACGTTCTCGATCGCCTCCTTCGCCATGCCGGCTGCCTCGTCGAGCAGCGGTTCGGCTCGGTCCTTGGCCTTGAGAGCCATCTCCTGCTCCGTCCTGGTGGAGGGCAACAGCCCTCCGATCAGGGCACCGAGGCCGAACGCGACCAGCCCGGCGGCCAAGGGGTTGCCCTGCGCGGAGCGGCCGACCCGGCGCGGGACGTCCTGCACGGCGCCCGCGGCGTCCTCGACGGCGGACTGGGCGCGCTGCCCCACGTCGCCGACGGCCCCCTCATCCCACGGATCGCGCGGATCGCCGAAGATGCGGTTGCGGAGGCCGCGCACGTCGCTCTTCACGCCCTCCACCTTGCGGCGCGCCATCGTGGCGGGGTTCGCCTCCTCGGCCAACGTGTCGACGTCGCGGCTCAGTTCGGCGCGGGTGCGCTCGATGTCGCGGCGGATCTCCTCTGGATGGTTGCTCATCGGTTCTTCTCCTCCTGGCCCATGACGGCATTGGGAATCTTGCTCACGGTCTCGGCGGTGCGGGGGAGTCCCTGCACCTTCTTCAGTTCGCCCCGGCCGGACACGCCGAGGGCCACCGCGACGATGGCGTACACCACGCCGACGATGACCCCGGCCAGGCCGAGGGCGGGGCGGTCGACGGTGCCGATCCAGACACCGAGCGCCCACCACAGGGCGAGCGAGCCGAACAGCAGGGCGAAGATCCCGGCCACCGCGGCGCCGCTCAGCATGCCGGCGCCCCTACCCGCACGGGTCGCGCTCTGGCGCAACTCCGCCTTGGCGAGCTCGACCTCCTGCCGGATCAGGGTCGAGGCGTCCGCCAGCACGTCGGACGCGATCTCGCCCAACGACCGGGGGTCCCCCTCGTTGAGGCCCTCATCGGGCCTGTTCAGCTGGGTCATGTCGACTCCATCGTCGGCCGCAGGGGAGGCTGCTCCATCGTGGGGCGCAGAGGCGGCTGGTGTTGCATCATGGGCCGCTGGCCCGGCTGGTCGGTGTCCGCGTCACGCACGCCGCGTGCGAGACGACCCGCCAGGAGGCCGGCGCCGGCGGCGACGGCCAGGAACCCCCACGGGTTGCGTGCCGCGAAGCGGCGCACCCCGTACAGGGCGGAGTCGAGGTCGTTGTCGCGCAGCCAGGCCGCTGCGCGTTCGGTGTAGTCCTGGGCCTGCGCGGCCAAGTTGGAGGCGGTGCCGTCCGCCCGGCCGGCGACCGTCATCTCACGGAGCTCGTCGGACATGTCCTGGAGGCCGTCCGCGAGCCGGGCCTGGACGGTGGACGCCTGGGTCCTCAGTTCGGCGAGGCCCTCGTCCACTACGCGGCGTCCTTGGTACTTGCCCTCCATCGTGAGTTGGCGGGCCTCCTCCTTGGCCGTCTGGGCGACGTGACGCGCCTGGTCCGTGGCCGTTTCGGTGACCTCGGTCGCCGGCCCGCGGATGGAGTCGACAGCAGCCTGCCCGGTGGTGGTCGTGGGATCGTTCGGATAGGTCATCGGAGCCCTCCTGATGTCGTGCGACGACGATCGCCGCACCTCTGGATTACCCCCATCCGCGCTGGTGAAACGCCCGATCCGGGGCTTCAGCGCCGATGAAGGTCATCGACGGCCGGGCCCTCGAGGAGGGTCCCATCGGGGGCGAAGCGGGAGCCGTGCAACGGGCAGTCCCATGACTTCTCGGCGTCGTTCCAGCCCAGGACGCCACCCAGGTGGGTGCACACCCCCGACACCCGGCAGGTGACCCCGTCCACGGTGGACACGGCCTCGGGCACGCCCGTGCTGCCGCGACCCACGACCCCTCGGCCCTCGGCGGGCGGGTCGGCGGGCAGCGGGTGCAGTTCTGCACCCACCCAGCCCTTGGTGAGTTCGACGGCCACCTCGGCGTTGGGGGCCAGGGCGCTCAGGATCCCGACCGGCTTCGTGACCCGGTGACCCAGCTTCTTGGCCCACGGCAGCGAGCCGCCCAGGATCTGGGCGCTCAGGTTCAGGCCGGCCGCCACGGCGTTCGCCATGCCCCACTTGTTGTACCCGGTGGCGAGGTACACCGACCCACCCCCGCGGGGGAGCTGCCCGACGAAGGGCACCCGGTTGACCGAGCGGTAGTCCTGGGCCGACCAGGCGTGGGTGAGTTCCGCGCCGGGGAAGTGCTTCGCCGTCCAGGCCACGAGGTCCTCCACGGACGCCGCGGGCGAGTCGGCGCGTCCGGTCACGTGACCGTTGCCGCCGACCATCAGCAACTCTCCGTCGGCGTGGGGGACCGTGCGTAGCGAGCGCGTCGGCTCGTCGGCCGACAGGTACAGGCCGGACGGGATGGGGCCCGGGACGCGGTGGGTGGTGACGTAGGACCGCGAGGGGATGAGCTTGGCGAAGTAGCCGCCCCGGTCGAGAACCGGCGTCCCGGTGGCGAGCACCAGCCGGTCGGCGGTCATGCCTCCTTGGGTGGTGGCGAGCTTCAGGCGGGACCCTGCTTGGACGTCCGTGAGCCGCGCCCCCTCGACGAGGACGCCTCCGTGCGCCTCGAAGTCTTCGACGAGGTGGTCCAGGACGAGCAGGGGGTGGAGTTGCACCTGGTCGGGCAGGGTGATGGCGGCCTCGACCGGGAAGGGGAGTCCGTGGTCGGCGGTTCGCCGGGCGTCGATGCCGCCCGTGTGGCAGGCGGCCAGTTCGGCCTCGAGCCGCTCCGCACCGTCCGGGGTTGTCGCGTAGGTGAACGCCGGCCGCCGCTCGTAGGGGATGGCGCGCTCGTCCATGAACCGGACGAGCCAGGCCTGCCCCTCGCGGTTGCCCTCCACGTACGCCCGCAGGACGTCCTCGGAGTGGTGCCGGACGATGTCGGACAGCACGAGACCCTGCAGCAGGCTCAGCTTGCCCGTCGTGCGTCCCGTGGTGACCGCGCCGACCGTGCGCGCTTCGATCACCGTGACGCGTTGCCCCGACCGGGCGAGCAGGACGGCGGTCATGAGCCCGGTCAGGCCGGCCCCGGCGACCACCGTGTCGCCATGGGTGTCCGGTAAGGCGGTCTCGGGCCGCGGGGGAGGGGTGGTGCGGGAGTCGAACCAGAAAGATTCCATGTTTCCGCTCCTGATGTGGGTGTGCCGGCCACCATCGGTGGCCGGCACGGGCGGTCATGTTCAGGTGAACAGGCTCACGCCTCCGGGACCGACGAGCAGTCCCAGGACGATGAGAACGATTCCCCAGACGAGTTGCCTGCGGAAGATGGCGAAGATCCCGGCGATCACCAGGATCGCCGCGATGATCCAGAGAACGGTGGCCATGTGTTCCTCCTTCAGCGAGGTTGTGTGGTGTGGTGCGGGGACTTCTACTTCTTGAAGGCGTCCTTGACCTTCTCGCCGGCCTGCTTGATGTCGGCGGAGGCCTGTTCCGTCCTGCCCTCGGCCTCCAGGCGCTCGTCGTCGGTGACCTTGCCGGCACCTTCCTTGAGCTTGCCGGACGCCTTCTCTGCCGCGTTGCGAATCTTGTCGTCGGTTCCCATGGGGATCCTCCTTCATCGTGGATCGATGCCTCCCTGTACCCGGGTGGGGCAGGCCCAAACCGGCGGCCTCCGCGGTGTGCCGCTGCGCCCTGCGGACGGGGCTGAGGCCCGGGTGGCCCTTGTCAGGGCGTCCGCGAGGTGGCACTCTCAGGACAAGGACTCCGCGGTTCAACCACGTGCCGACAGGATCGCTCAACACAGGAGCGCGATCATGACACGTCGCCGTCCCGCATCCCTCCATTCCCGAAACACCCCCCACGCCGGCGAGGCGCTGCTGCGTCGCATGGCCGAAACCAAGGACCCGGTCGAGAAGAAGAGGCTGGCCCATGAGGTCACCGAGGAGTACCTGGGTCTTGCCGACGCCCTTGCGTGGCAGTACGCCCATCGCGGTGTCGAGGTGGAGGACCTGATCCAGGTGGCTCGTACGGGCCTCGTCCTCGCCGTCGCGCGGTTCCGGCCCCAGGACGTCGAGTGCCCGTTCGTGGCCTTCGCCGTGCCGACCATCCGGGGCGAGTTGCGGCGGTACTTCCGTGACCACGGTTGGCTGGTCCGCCCACCACGACGGATCCAGGAACTCCGGGCCCGGACCCGGCAGGCCCGCGCCGACCTCGAGCAGGGCGCGGGGCGCGAGCCGACGGACGCCGAGGTGGCCCGTTCGCTGCAGGTCGAGCCCGCTGAGGTTCGCGAGTGCGACGCCGCCGACGCGTGCTTCACCGGCTTGTCACTCGATGCTCCCACCGCGGAGCACGGACCCTCCCCCTGGGAGCGACTCGGCGAGGAGCATGCCGAGCTCGAGTCGGTGCCCGACCAACTCGTGCTGCGGCAGGAGATCGCACGCCTTCCTGAGCGTGACCGCCGCACGCTCGAGTGGCGCTTCATCGAGGGTCTGACCCAGAGCGAGATCGGCATGCGTCTCGGCGTCAGCCAGATGCAGGTCTCCCGCATCCTTTCCCGGGTCCTGGCGCAGTTGCGCCTGGCCCTCGACGACACGTCCGCCGCCGCCTGAGGCGGCGCCCACGTTCAGTGGCGCGGCCGCGCCTGTACGGCCGTTGCGCACGCGGTTAGAGTGTGCGCGACCGCGCCACCGGGCGTCCGCGCCCTTCGTCGAGCCGGCGCGGTGGGAGGCTTGCATGGCGGGGAACGACGAGCGCGAGTCGGTTGTCGACCCGGCGGAGTTGGGGAGGCAGTTCGAGGAGATCTCGGCGCGTCTTGTCGCCGAGCAGGGGCGGTTGGCCCCGGATCGCGTGATCCAGTTCGCCGCGCAGGTCGTCCCTCACGCCGGCCATTGCGGCATCACGCTGATCCGCGGGGGTCGTGCTCCCGAGGTCGTCGCGGTGAGCGATCCCGTCTCCGAGCAGGTGGACCTCCTCCAGCACGTCATGGGGGAGGGGCCGTGCATGGATGCGGCCGAGGAGTCGGACGCGGTGGTCACGCCGGACGTGGGCCGTGACCCTCGCTGGCCGGTGTTCGGGCCCGCCTGTGTGGAGCAGACCGGGATCCGCAGCGTGCTCTCCCTGCGCATGCTGTCCGGGCCGGGTGACCGGGCCGCCCTCAACTTCTACTCCAGTGCCGTGGATGCCTTCGACGACATGGACCTGGGCATCGCGTCGATCATCGCGCCCTTCGCGGCCATCTCCGTGTCGACCGAGCTGCACGAGCGGGACGTCGCCAACCTGGGTTCGGCCCTGGGGACGAGCCGGCAGATCGGCACCGCGATCGGCATCCTGATGGCCACCCGCAGTGCCACGTCCGAACAGGCGTTCGCCATGCTGCGCTCAGCGAGCCAGCAGCTCAACCGGAAGGTGCGAGACGTGGCCGAGGAGGTCGCGCTGACCGGCGAACTCCCGGGTGGGGCGCCCAAGCCGGTGGACCAGGGCTGAGGGCCCTCAGGCGCGTCCGGCCAGCAGGGTGCGGTTGAGCTGGCGGGCGGCCGTGGGGATGTCGTCGGGCAGGACGGTCGCTCCCCGGACGCCTGCGGCGGACCCGCCCCCCACCCAGACGGAGATGGACGACCCGGCCAGGGCGTCGACGACGAGGCTGGCGGCCTTGGCGTCCGCGGGGGAGTACACCCCCAGGACGACCGCCCGCGCCCGTTGCCCGCGGGCCGCCACTGCCCAGTCCTCCGCCGGCAGATCGGCGCCCAGATAGAGGACGTTCGGTCCGAGCCGGCGCAGGCACGTGGCGAACGCGAGGAGCGCCAGCTGGTGCCGCGCCCCGGGCGGCAGCCCCACCAGCACCGTCGGTCCTGAGGACTGCCCGGCCGCGGCGTGGAAGGCGGCGGACACTTCGGCCATCAGCCCGGCGGACGCGAAGTGCTCCTGGGCCACCGAGATCTGGCCGGACGCCCACGCCTCGCCGAGCCGGGCGAGCTGGGGGAGGAGCCAGGAGGAGACGACCTGCTCGAATCCCGCGGCGGCGAACGCCGCGTCGATCGTCTCGCGCAGGATGACGGGGTCGAGGGACGCCGCGGCGCTGACGAGGTCGGGGGCGCCGGACGCCAACGCCGCGGTCGGTTTCGACGGCCGGAAGTCGGCGAGGCTCGCGGCGGCCTGCGCCGGACGCATCCCGCTCGCCACACGGGCGGCCATCTCGCGGAGCATCTCGATCTGCTCGGGGTCGTAGAGCCGGTAGCCGCCTTCGGTGCGGCGCGGCGCGATGACGCCGTAACGCCGTTCCCACGCGCGTAGCGTTGCGGTGGGGATGCCCGTGAGGGCTTCCGCCTGGCTGACTGTGTACACCGATTCCCCCCTTCTACCACTGGCGCGACGGGGAGAGCTTATACAAAGATTGGACAATAAGTCTTGCCATGGATCCTTTCCGCGGCTAGCGTGGCGCACAGAACCTTTGACAAACATTGGACGGACTCATGTCGACCCATCCCAGCTCGCCCAGGTACTCCGTACCGCCCTCACCTGTCGGTGACGACGTCGTCCTGCTCGACGAGCAGGGGCGGCCCGCGGGCCGTGCGGACCGCACGCGCATCCACTCCGACGCGACGCCGCTCCACCTGGCCTTCTCCACCTACCTGTTCAACGCCAGGGGAGAGGTGCTCCTGACCCGGCGGGCGCTCAGCAAGACCACGTGGCCGGGCGTCTGGACCAACTCCGCGTGCGGCCACCCGCGCCCCGGTGAGGACATCGAGGCGGCGGCCCGGCGCCGGATCCGCGAGGAGTTGGGCCTGGTCGTCGGTCCGCTCACCCCGCTGCTGCCCGACTTCCGCTATCGGGCCGTCGACGCCTCGGGCATCGTGGAGAACGAGGTGTGTCCCGTCTACGCGGCGTTCGTCGCCGACGAGGATCCGCGTCCGGACCCCGATGAGGTGGCCGATTGGGCGTGGGTGCCGTGGGAGAGCCTGGCCACCGCCATCGCCGCGACACCCCACGTGTACAGCCCCTGGTCCGCCCTCCAGGTGCCGCGCCTGGTCACGACCCTGGGGTCCGGCTTGTCCCTCGGACAGCGTCCGAGCCCCGACCCGGTCGCCGCGCTGCGCGACGTCGAGGCGCTGCTGCAGGAGCAGTTGGCGGTCCTGTCCCGCGAGTGGGAGGTGCACTCCGCCGGCCTCGGCGTCGACGTGCTGCCCCAGGACCTGCCCGGCTGGCTGCGTGAGCTGACCATCGGGCGTGGCAAGCGCGTGCGCACCACGATGACGTATTGGGGCTTCATCGCCGCCGGCGGCATCCATGGCGAGGCAGGGTACCGGCACATGGTCCGGGCCGCGGCGGCGCTGGAACTGCTCCACCTCTTCGCCCTTGTCCACGACGACGTCATGGACGAGTCCGACCAGCGCCGCGGGCGCCCCTCGGCCCATGTCCAGGCGTCCCGTTGGCACGAGGAGGCCGGGGCGCGCGGCGAGGGCGCGGTCTTCGGTCGCAACCTCGCGATCCTGCTCGGCGACCTCGCGCACACCCTCGCGGACGGCCTGGTCGACGGGCTTCCTCCCGCGATGCGCGCCGCCTGGTACGAGCTGTCGGTGGAGCTCATCGCCGGCCAGCGGGCCGACCTGACGGGGGCGGCCGCGGGCCGCCCCGACCGCCGGCACGCCGAGCACGTCGCGCGCGCCAAGTCCGGTCGCTACACCGTCACCCGGCCACTGCAGCTGGGGGCCGTCGCCGCCGGCGCTTCCCAGCAGATCATGGACGCGCTGATGACCTGCGGTGACCACCTCGGCAGCGCGTTCGCGCTCCGAGACGACCACCTGGGCGTCTGGGGCGACCCCGCCCTCACCGGCAAGCCCGCCAGCGACGACCTCTACGAGGGCAAGGCGACCGTGCTGTTGTCGCTGGCCCGTGAGCACCTGGTGGGCGACGCGGCCGACCTGCTGGCCCGCGTCGGGACGCCCGACTTCGGCCGTGAGGACGTCCCCGTCCTCGCCGACGCCCTGCGCGCCTCGGGCATCGACGCGATGCTCGAGCGGCTGATCGCGGACGAGGTCAGCCAGGGGCTGGCCTGCCTCGAGCGGGCCCCGCTCGCCCAGCCGGGTGTCGACGGCCTCGTCGAAGCCGCCCGCACCCTTGCCTGGCGGATGGCATGAGGGCTCCGGCGCGGCGCGGCGACCACGTCGTCGTCGTCGGCGCGGGACTGTCCGGTCTCGCCGCCGCCCTCCACCTGGCGGGCGCGGGCCACCGCGTCACCATCGTGGAGCGCGAGTCGTTCCCCGGTGGACGCAACGGCATCCTCGAGCGCGACGGGTTCCGCTTCGACACCGGCCCCGTCGTCTTCACGATGGTCCCCCTGCTGGAGGAGGCGTTCCGCGCCGTCGGCCGCACCGTGGGCGACTACGTCACCCTGAAGCAGCTCGACCCCGCGTACCACGCCTTCTTCGCCGACGGGTCGCGCCTGCTCGTCCGCCCCGGGTACGAAAAGATGCGCGAGGTCATCGCGGCCGAGAGCGGCGCCAAGGACGCCCGCGCGTTCGACGACTTCGTGGTCTGGCTGCGCCGCCTCAACGACGTGGAGCTGCCCCACTTCATCGACGCCAACTTCAACTCCCCGCTGGGGCTGTTCCGCTCGCCCCGCGCGGTGGCGGAGCTACTGCGCTTGGGCGCCTTCAAGCGTCTCGGTCCCGAGGTCGCGCGCCGGTTCTCCGACGAGCGCCTGCACCGCGTCTTCAGCTTCCAGGCGATGTACGCCGGCCTGGCCCCCGAGCAGGCGCTCGCGCTGTACGCCGTCATCACGTACATGGACTCCATCGAGGGCGTCTGGTTCCCCGAGGGCGGCATGCACGCCGTGCCGGTCGCGATGGCCCGGGCGGCCCAGGACGCCGGGGTCGAGATCCGCTACGACTCACGGGTCGAGCACGTGTCCCGGGCGCCGGGCGGCGCGGCATCCGGCGTGGTGCTGGCCGACGGCGAGCGCCTGGCGGCGGACGCGGTCGTGGTGACCGCCGACCTGCCGGTGGCGTACGAGCGCCTGCTGCCCGACCTGACCCCGCCGAGGGTCGCACGCCGCGGTCAGTACTCGCCGAGTGCGTTGGTGTGGCACCTCGGCGTCAAGGGCGAGCTGCCCCAGCTGACCGGCCACCACAACATCCACTTCGGGAAGGCCTGGTCGCAGGCGTTCGCCGACCTGATGGAGACCGGCATCCCCATGCGGGACCCCTCCCGGTACGTCGCGGTCCCGTCCGTGAACGCCCCGGAGGTCGCCCCGCAAGGGGCGCACACGCTGTACGTCCTCGAGCCGGTGCCGAACCTCCAGGTCGGACGCCTCGACTGGACCCGCGAGGGTCCCCGGCTGCGCGACCGGATGCACACGTTCCTCGACTCGTTCGGGTACCCCACCGGCATCGTCACCGAGGAGCTCGTGACCCCCGCCGACTGGCAGGCCCAGGGCATGGCGGCCGGCACGCCGTTCGCCCTGGCCCACACGCTGATGCAGTCGGGTCCGTTCCGCCCCCGCAACGTGGACAAGCGGGTTCCGGGCCTCGTCTTCGCCGGTTCCGGCACGACACCGGGCGTCGGAATCCCGATGGTGCTGATCTCGGGCAAGCTCGCCGCCCAGCGCGTCCAGGAGATGGCACGATGACCGACCTGACCGCCGGCTACCGGTACTGCGCGGAACTGACGAAGCAGTACGGCACGACCTACTACTGGGGCGCCCGCCTGCTGCCCCCCGCCCAGCGCCGCGACGTGTTCACCGTGTACGCGCTGTGCCGGCTCGCCGACGACATCGTCGACGAACCGGACCGCGTCGACGTCGCGGTGCCCCAGGGTGGGACGCCGCGGGAGCGGCTGGGCGCGTTCCGGGCGATGTTCTTCCGGGCGCTGGAGGAAGGCTCGGACGAGCCCGTGATGGCCGCCATCGTCGACAGCATCCGCCGGCGCGGGACCGACCCGGAGTGCTTCGGGCGCTTCTTCGCGGCCATGGCGTCCGACCTGGATCGCGACACCTGGGAGACCTGGGAGGAGCTGCGGGACGGGTACATGGAGGGCTCCGCGGCCGTGATCGGCGAGATGATGCTCCCCGTCCTGGAGCCCTACTCGCCCGAGGCGAAGGAGTCGGCGCGGGCGCTGGGCAACGCGTTCCAGCTCACCAACTTCCTGCGCGACGTCGCCGAGGACCTCGATCGCGGGCGGGTCTACCTGCCCCAGGAGGACCTCGCGCGCCACGGCGCCGACCCCTGGCTGCGGGAGGTCACTCCCCAGTGGCGGGCCATGATGGCCGAGCAGGTCGCCCGCGCGCGGGAGCTCTACGCCCAGGGCCAGGAGGGGCTGGCGCTGCTCCCGCCCGCCTCGCGGCGCTGCGTCGGGACGGCGCTGGTGCTCTACAGCCGGATCCTCGACCGGATCGAGGCCGCCGACTACGACGTGTTCTCCGGGCGCCTGCGCGTCCCGGACGCCGAGAAGCTGGCCGTCATGCTGCGGTCGCTCGCCGTCGGCGTCCCGCACGTCGACTTCGGACGGGCGGGCGCGGCCGCCTGACCCTCAGCGGGCCAGGAGGCCGCGCACCGGCACGGTCCAGATGTCCTGGCCCCGGACGCCCCAGCCGCCCAGCAGTTCGTTGGCGGCGAGGAAGCCCGTGGTGGCGGCGCGTTCCATCAGCGCCACCGGGTGCTCGCAGCGGACCCAGTCGCCGGCGAGCACCAGCCGAGGCGACGGCGTCCGGACGCCGGGGCGCGCCTCCCAGGGCTCGGGCGTGATGAGGGTGCAGTCGTCCCGGGTCAGCACCTCGCGGTGCAGGACCGGGATGCTGCGCGTCTCGGGGAACACCCGGTGCAGTTCGCTCTCCAGCGTGGCGGCCACGGCGTCCGCAGCGGCGGGGTCGGACGCCACCGCCGGGTCGCAGGCGTAGGCGTGCAGCTCGACCACGGAGCCGTCGTGGGTCCGGGCCCAGTCGGCGGCGCCGGCCTCGAAACGCTCCAGCACCGACACGTTGTCGAGGGGCCCGTAGCCGCTCGTGCCGAGGAAGGCCGGGCGGTCGGCGTCCACTGGCTTCTCCAGCCACAGCCGGACGACGACGAACGGGGGCGCGTTGCGGGTGGCGGCGACGGACGCCCGCCAGGAGGGGTCGGCGTCCGGGAGGGCCGCGACCAGCGCGCGGGCGGCGCGGGGGTCGGCGGCCAGGACGCAGGCGTCCGCCTCGAGGGGCACGCCGCCCACCGACGCGGTCACGCCGTCGTCACCCACGACGAGGTCGCTCACCGAAGCGTTCAACAGCACCGTCGCGCCGAGGTCGCGCAGGCGCTTGCCGAGCGGAGCCCACAGGGTGGTGTCGTAGTCGTCGTCGGGCACGTCGAAGAGCAGCCCCTCGGCGGACCCCATGAAGTAGGTGTGGAACATCGCCACCAGTTCGCCGGCGCCGAACTCGCGGGGGTCGGCGAAGAACGAGCGGGCGAACACTTCCAGGGCCAGCGCGCGGGCCGCGGGCGGGAAGCGGAGCCGGTCGAGGAAGGCGGCCGCCGACTCCCCGTCGTAGTCCGCGTACGTGCCCGGGAAGCGCACCTTCAGCAGTTCCAGGGCTGCGGGCACGTTGACCTTCGCGAGCGAGCGGACCGTGAACGAGGGGCTGCGCCGGACGAACTCGAGCACCGACCACGGCGGCGTGGTGGGCAGCCCCGTGAACGAGTCGCGCAGCCCGTCGGGGCGCTGCAGCGGGTAGTCCTCGATGGGGGTGAGGAAGCTGAGCTCCGGGTCGACGCGCCGCAGGAGGGCGCGCAGGTTGTAGTACTGCCGGAAGAAGGCGTGGAAGCCCCGGCTCATCGTCCGGCCGTCCTCCAGCGGCCAGGCGGCGACGCGGCCACCCAGGCGGTCGG
The DNA here is from genome assembly GCF_059515965.1 of Propioniciclava sp. LT432. Classification (NCBI taxonomy): domain Bacteria; kingdom Bacillati; phylum Actinomycetota; class Actinomycetes; order Propionibacteriales; family Propionibacteriaceae; genus Propioniciclava; species Propioniciclava sp. LT432. The sequence continues at coordinate 23,370 of NZ_JCAKNE010000023.1, forward strand.
ACGCCTCGGCGAGCGTCACCCGGACGCCGCGCTCGGCCAGGATCGTCGCCGCGGCCAGGCCGGCGATGCCGCCGCCGACGACGAGCACGTGCCGGGGGGCGTCCGGCTTCTTGGTGCCGGCGGGAGCGGGGTGGCGCACCGCGCGGCGGTCGCGCCCGGGCAGGGTCGAGGGGCGGGGGGTGGGTGTCATGATGCCTCCTTGGCGCCGAGGCGCGTCCACACGAGCAGGGTCAGGGTGACCATCGCCCAGCCGAAACCGAAGTCCTCGACGGGGATGTCCCAGGGGAAGCGCAGGCCGGAGTGGTGCGCGGGGTTGTACAGGACGATCGGGTCGCTCAGCTTGGTCAGCCAGCCGTCGACCAAGCCCTGGAAGAAGAACACGATCGCGATGGCCAGCCAGTACTGGACCCGGCGGAACAGCCCGGTCCTGAGCCAGAGGACCTCCACCGCGACGATCGCCGCGATCGAGAGGAGGGTGAGGATCGTGTACTCAGGCATGTCCGTCCTCCGTCCGTCCGCGGAGGCGCCGCAGCACGGTGCCCACCGCCTCGTAGGTGAGTAGGCCGCAGATGGGGATCACGAGGAAGAACACCAGTTCCTCCAGCGGCATGGGGCCCAGCATGATGCCGGTGGTGAAGCGGGGGCTGTAGGACCAGTGGTCCCGCACGATCCCGAGGATGTCCCAGGCGACGAACACGACCACCGTCGGGAGCATCGCGAGCAGCAGCCGGAGCGGCCTGCGGTAGACGCGGGCGCGCAACACGAACTCCAGGGGGAGGGTGATCAGCAGGCACGCGGCCATCAGGGCCAGGTACTGGTATCGGTCGTCCATTCAGCGGTTCTCCTCGTGCTCGGGTGCTGGGGCCAGCCGCAGGCGCAGCCCGCGCAGGGTGTAGCCGGCGATGAGGTCGTCCCAGCCGAGCGTCGGCTCGGCGACGACGACGGGGTCGCGGGCGAGCAGGCGGGTGAGCAGCGCGTCCGCCTCGAGCGTGGCGAGCGGCTGGCCGGGGCAGCGGTGCGCGCCGTCGCCGAAGCTGATCCCGGCCGCGTTCACCCCGGAGGGGAGGGGGCGTCCGGGGCACAGGGTCAGCGCGTCGTCGCCCACGGCGTCCGGGTCGGCGTTGGCCTGGCGGACGGCGACGTCGATGAGGTCCCCGGCCGCGAGCGTCCAGGACCGGTCGCCCTCGGTCAGCGTGAGGGGTGCGGTGGCGCGCCGGTAGAGGTGCCCGACCACGGGCTCCAGGCGCAGGACCTCGTTCAGGATCGCGAGCCGTTCGGTCAGGCCCGCCACGCGGTAACGGGCCGCGAGGGGCTCGTGGGTGAGGAGGTGCCAGGCCGCCATCGTGATGAACTCGCGCGTGGTGACCATGCCCGCGGTGCCGTAGGTGAGGCACTCGACGAGGATGTCGGCGTCGGAGTAGCCCTCGGCGATGAGGTGGCTGATGATGTCGTCGGCCGGACGCCGCCGCCGCTGCCGGATCGCCGGGCGGACGTCGGCGAGGTGGAACCGAACGAGCGGGACCAGCCCGTTGGCCGCCGCTTGGGCCCACTGGCGACCGGTCCGGCCCAGACGGGGCTTCGCGAGGTCGAACGGCGGCTGGCGGAAGAACGACACGAGGCGGCGGGCCATCGCCGGCACGGGGGAGTTCGTCAGGCCCACGACGTGCCCGGTCACGTCGACGGAGTAGAGCAGCGCCAGGTCGTCCAGGGCGAACTCGTCCCCGCCGACCTCGGCCAAGAGGGCGTCCGCGCGTTCGGCCATCAGGGCGCCGTAGCGGTCGGTGACGACCGCGGGCGCCAGGAACCGGGCCACCTTGGCGCGTTGCTCGTCGTGCAGGGGCCCGTCGGAGATGAGGATCGGCCGGTGCCGCAGCCACCCCTGGGGGATCCACTCGGCCGTGAAGCCGGCTTGGGTCGTCTCCCGTCGGGCGCGCAGCACCTGGCGGGCCACCTCCAGCGACCGAATGCGCCACAGGCCACCCTCGTACGCCACCCGGGGCGTGTCACGCTCGCCTGCGCGCGACGAGCGGCGGCTTGGTGCAAGGTGGGTCACGGGGGCTCCTTCGCGGTGGATCGCGTCCCACGGTAGCGCCCAGCGACGCGCTTGTACAATGTTTGTCCAATCTCTAGGGTGGGGACCATGAACGCGATCGTCTGGCTCCGGCGCGACCTCCGTCGCGCCGACCTGCCCCTGCTGGCGGCGGCCCACGACCACGCCGCCGGCGGCGAGGTCGCGGTGTGCTTCGTCCTTGATCCCGCGTTCTTCGACACCGCCGGGCCCGCCCGGCAGGCCTGGCTCGCCGCCACCCTGCTCGCGCTGCGGGAGACCTACGACGGGCGGCTGGCACTGCTGGCCGGCGATCCCGTCGAGGTGCTGCCCGCGTTCGTCGAGTCCCGGGGGGCGGCGTCCGTGCACGTCTCCACCGAGACCGAGCCCGCGGGGGCCGCGCGGGACGTGCGCGTCCGGGCCGCCCTCGCCGAGCGCGGTGTCGCGTGGGTCGAGACGGGCAGCCCGTATGCGGTCACGCCAGGACGGGTCCGCACCGGCCAGGGCAAGCCGTTCGAGGTGTTCACCCCGTTCTCGAAGGCGTGGCGCGCCCACGGCTGGCGGGCCCCCGCCGAGGAGCCGACCGGCCTCGCCCTCGCCCCGGCCGCTCCCGCGGACGCCACGTGGGCCCGCCTCGGGGCGGCGCTGGAGGCCCCAGGCGTCCCGGCGCTACCGCCCGCGGGGGAGGAGGCGGCCCTCGAGCGGTGGCGCGCCTTCCTCGCCGACGGGCTGGCGGGCTACGCGACCCGCCGTGACCGGCCCGACGTCAAGGGCACCTCCCGGCTGTCCCCGTACCTGAAGTTCGGCGTCCTGCACCCCCGCACCCTCCTGGCCGACCTGTCCCTCCACGGGGGCCCGGACGCCGAGCGGTTCGTCACCGAACTGGCCTGGCGGGAGTTCTATGCCGACGTCCTCCACCACCACCCCGACAGCGTGGACGCCGACCTCCGCTCCGCGCTGACGGGCATCCGGTACGACGACGACGCCGACCTGGTGGCCGCCTGGCAGCAGGGGCGGACGGGCTACCCCTTCGTGGACGCCGGCATGCGCCAACTCCTGGCCACCGGCTGGATGCACAACCGCGTCCGCATGGTGGCGGCGAGCTTCCTGACCAAGGACCTGCACGTCTGGTGGCCGGTGGGCGCCCGCTGGTTCCTGGACCACCTCATCGACGGGGACGTCGCCTCCAACACCCACGGGTGGCAGTGGACCGCCGGCACCGGCACGGACGCCGCCCCCTACTTCCGGGTCTTCAACCCCGTCCTCCAGGGGCTGCGCTTCGACCCGGAGGGTGACTACGTCCGGCGGTGGGTGCCCGAGCTCGCCCACGTGGCGGGCGCGCGGGCGCACGAGCCGTGGACCGCCCCGGACGGGTACGCGCAGGGCTACCCCGAGCGCATCGTCGACCACGCCGCCGAGCGCCGGGACGCGCTGGACCGCTACGCCGAGGTCCGCGGGGCGGTGGCGGATCGTGGCTGACCCCACCGCGCCCCCCGCCGGCCGCCGCGGCCCCGTGGCCGAGTTGCGGGCCTTCGTCCACGCCGCGTTGCTCACCCCCGTCGAGCCGCCCCCCACCGAGACGCCCGCGCAGCGGCTGCGCCGCCGGGTCGTGGTGGCGGCCACCGTGCTGATCGGCGCGCTCGCCCTCGGCGCGGCGCTGGCCATCCCCCCGGGGGACCCCTTGTTCTATGTCGCGGCCGCCGGGGTCGCCGCACTCTGGGGGGTCGGCGCGTTGGCGTCCGGGCCGCTGCGCCTCGGGCGGGGCCGCACCCGTTCCGGCGCGACGAGCCGCGGCGTCCTGCAGGGGCTCATCCTGGGGGCGTCCCTGCTGGCGGTCTTCCTGGCCGGCGCGTTCGTGATCGCCCGCATCCCGGTGCTGCGGGCGCCGGTCGACGACCTGCTCGACCACGCCCGGGTCGGCTCGGTGTGGGTGGTCGCCGCGATCACGGTGGTCAACGGCGTCGCCGAGGAACTCTTCTTCCGCGGGGCCGTCCACGCCTCCTTCGACCCGCGGTGGAGCGTCCTCGGTTCGACGGTGCTCTACACCGCCTCCACGCTGTTCTCGGGCGTGCCGCTGCTGACCTTCGCCGCGGCCTGCCTCGGCCTGCTCACGGCGGCCCAGCGCCGCGTCACCGGCGGCGTTGCCGGACCCATCGCCACCCACCTCACCTGGTCGCTCGGGATGCTCTTCCTGCTCGGCCCCGTCCTCTCCCTCGGAGGTTGAGATGTCCCGAACCGCTCTCGTGACGGGCGCCACCGGCGCCATCGGAGCCGCCCTCGTCCCCGCCCTGCTCGACGAGGGCTGGGACGTCCGCGTCCTGACCCGCCACCCGGACGCGCTGGTCGCGGCCTGGCGCGACCGCGTGTCGGTGGCCGAGGGGGACGCCGGGGACGCGGCCGTCCTGGACCGCGCGCTGCGCGGGGTCGACGTGGCCTACTACCTGCTGCACTCGATGGACGCCGACGGCGACTTCGTGGCCCGGGATCGTGCGCTGGCGACCGGGTTCGTCGCCGCCGCGCGGGCCGCCGGCACGCGGCGCCTCGTCTACCTCAGCGGTCTCCACCCCGATGGAGACCTCTCGCCGCACCTGGCCTCCCGCGTCGAGGTCGGCGAGATCCTGCTCGGCTCGGGCGTCCCCACCGCGGTCCTGCAGGCCGGCGTCGTGCTGGGGGAGGGGTCGGCGTCCTTCGCGATGCTGCGCCACCTCACGGAGCGGTTGCCGGTCATGGTCGGCCCCCGGTGGCTGGCCAACCGCATCCAGCCGATCGCGTTGCGTGACGTCGTCCACTACCTCGTCCGGGCCGCCGACCTGCCGCCCTCGGTGAACCGGACCATCGACGTCGGCATGGACGAGGTGCTCACCTACGCCGAGATGATGCGGCGCTACGCGCGGGTCGCCGGGCTGCGGCCCCGGCTCGTGGCCACCGTGCCGGTGCTGACGCCGCGACTGGCCTCCCATTGGGTGGGTCTGGTCACGCCCGTGTCGGCCGGCATCGCGAAGCCCCTCGTGGGGAGCCTCATCCACGAGGCCATCTGCCACGAGACGGACGCCGCGGCCCTGCTCGGCGACCCCGAGGGCGGCCTGCTGGGCTACGACGAGGCCGTCACGCGCGCCCTCGGCGGCGCGGACCCCAAACGATGGGGGCGGACGGCCTCCGCCATCGGGGTGGCCGTCGCTGCCTGCGCCCTCGTCGGCGCGCTCTCCGCCGCCATCCTCACCCGCAATGAAAGGAAGATGAACGCATGACCATCCTGACGAGGCGACTCCTCGACACCGCAGCACTCCTGCTCATGGGCCTCGGCACGCTGTGGGGCTTCGGCCTGATCGGCGAACGGGTCGAGGAGACCTCCGGCGGCGCGCTGTCCGCGGACGCGACGCTGTTGGCCCCCGCGAGCCCCGCCTTCTCCATCTGGTCGGTGATCTACCTGCTGTTGATCGCCTACGTCGTCTGGATGTGGACGCCCGCGGGCGGCACGTCCGAGCGCGCGCGGAAACTGGGGTGGCTGCCCGCGGCGTCCATGGTGCTCAATGGGGCCTGGCTGCTCATCACCCAAGCCGGCTGGCTGTGGCTGAGCGTGGTCGACATCGCGCTGCTCGCCGTCGTCCTGGGGCTGCTCATGAAGCGGCTCGCCGGGCGGGCGCCGTCCGGCCCCGCGGAGAGGATCGTGCTCGACGGGACGTTCGGGCTCTACCTCGGGTGGGTGGCGGTGGCGACGTGCGCGAACGTCACCGCCTCCGCGGTGGCGCAGGGCATCGACCTGGGGGCGACCGGCAACCAGGCCGCCGCGGTGGTGGTGCTGGTCGTGGCCACCGCCCTCGGGGTGGTGTTCGCGCGGGTCCTGCGCGCGCCCTGGGGTGTGGCCGCCGCGATGGCGTGGGGACTGGGCTGGATTGCAGTGGGCCGCCTGGGTGGCGCGCCGGCCTCCGCGGTCGTGGGCGTGGTGGCCGCGTTGAGCGCGGCGGTGGTCGTCGGCGCCTTCGCCTGGGCCTGGTCGCGCCGGCGGTGAGGGCACGGGTGGGCCACCCCCTGCCGCTCCCTCGCCCTTCCTGCCTAGGGTCGGGCCATGATGCGCCCGGTGGGACAGGAGTGGAGCACGGACTCCGTGCCGCCCGAGGCTCGTTTCCGGGCGTGGGAGCGGGTCGTCGGCGACGTGTTCGTGCCGGTGTCGCTCACCCGAACCAGTGATCGGACGCCCTTCGCCGCCACCTGGTCTGGCACTCGGATGGCCGACCTCGCCGTCGCGGCGCTCACCTCCGGGACCCAAGCGGTCGAGCGCACGCCGGAACAGATCAGCACCACCCCCGGGGACGTCTACTTCTTGAACCTGCCCGTCCGGGGGGCTGGGTCGGCCAGCCAGGACGGCCGGACCGCCGTGGTCGGCCCCCAGGAGTGGGTCCTCATCGACGGCGACCGGCCCTTCCGGCTGGCGTTCGCCGCCGACTTCGAACAGTGGTGCGTGGCGATCCCCAAGCCGCTGCTCGATCCGCACCTGGCGACGCCGTCCGTGTCGACCGCCGTCAGGATCCCGCGATCCAACCCCGGTGGAGCGGTGGCGGCGAGTGCGGTCCAGGCCCTCGCCGCAGCCGTCGGGACGCTCTCGCCCGCGTCGGCGCACCGCGTCTGCACGCACCTACTCGGCCTGATCGGTGCCGCCGTGACGGACGCCGTGGGCCCGGCCCTCGATCGTCGGACCGAGCTGCTCCACCAAGCGATGGCCGTCGTGGATGCCCGTCTCTCCGATCCCGACCTGGACCTCGTCGGCGTGGCCGCCGAACTCTACGTGTCCCCCAGTTACCTGGCGAAGGTCTTCGCCGCGCAGGGCCCGCCGTTCGGTCGCCGGCTGCTGCTCCGCAGGCTCGACCGGGCGTGGAGCGAACTCGATCCGAGGCGTCCGCACGACCGGACGGTCACCCAGGTCGCCCACCAGTGCGGCTTCCGGGACGCGGCCCACTTCACCCGCGCCTTCCGGATCAGGTTCGGCGTGACGCCGACCGCCCGGCGGGCCGGCGTGGATGGGGCGGAGGGGGCGCGGGCGACCGCAGGGTGGGCCCTCTCCGCTCGTCCTACCGCCGTTCCTGGGCGTCCTCGTGGACAATCGGAGGCATGACCGACGACCTGGTGGCTCTCAAGGCCGCGGCACTCGACCACGCCGGCGACGCGATCATCGTGATCGATCGTGACGGCATCATCCGCGTCTGGAACGCCCATTCTGAGCGCCTCTTCCTGTGGACCGCCCAGCAGGTGATCGGCCACGACGTGAAGATCATGATCCCCGAGCGGCTCCAGGGGTCGCATGACCGCGGCTTCTTCAGGGCCATGGCGACCGGCCACCTCGCCTCGGACGGCCGCGCCCGGCACACCCGCGCGGTGGGCCCCCAGGACGAGAAGATCTACGTGACGATGACGTTCGCCGTGGTCCCGGACGCCGACGGCTCCGCGATCGGGGCGGTCGCCGTCGCGCGCGAGTGGGAACGCGAGGAGTAACGCCTCACGAGAAGGGGCTGACCGTCAGCAAGGGCACGCCGAGGTCGCGGAGCGACTCCAGCAGTCCGTGGAGCTGCGCCTGGTCGGCGGTTCCCGACTCCAGCACGGTCCGGCCGTCGTGTTGCGGTTGGACGACCCAGTCACCCAGCAGGGCGACGCGGTGGGCGTCCAAGTGGCCGGCGACGCTCACCCGGAAGCCGAGGGGCGCGGAGTGCTTCACAACGCGCTCCTCGCGCTCGCGCTGTTCCGGCGGGGCGAATGCCGGATGACCGCCTCGGCCACGGCGAGGTTGATGAGCCAGGCCACGCCCTTGGAGATGTCACCCTGGATGACCCCGACGCCCAACAGCGCCTGACCGAGGCCCTCGGTGAACACCTGGGTGCCGGCACCCAGCCCGATGGCGCAGGCGCGCACCATCCAGGCCCGGTGGGCCCGGATGTCACCCCGGCGAATGGCGAGGAAGCCCAGGACGAGGGCGCCGACCATGGCCGACGCGAAGATCAGCCTGAGGAGGAAGAGGAGTTCCCCGGTGCCCGGTTTGGTGGGGAGGGCGAGGGTGAGCCAGAGCGCGGAGAGCCCGACCAGCAACCCGGTGGCCGCGACCAACTGGCCGGCGCGGCGGTGCCGGGAGTGGCCCCGGCGTCGGAGAGCGGGCACGAACTGGACGGCGCCCCCGAGCGCGAACGCCGCCGACCCGATGATGTGGATGGCCACGGGGACCGCCGAGGCCGCGAAGCGCGGGTCGGCGGGCAGCAGGCTGGGCCCGCCCGAGACCTGCACCAGTCGGAGGACGCCGGCGCTCAGCGGAACCAGGCTGAGGGCGACCAGCGCCAGCGGGGCCACCCAGACCCGCCGGGACCCCGGACGCCGCGCGACCGGGGCCGGCGTCAGGGGGGTCATCGGACCGGTTCCGACGTGGCCGCCACCGCCTCGCGGGCCGGCGAGGTGAGGGCAGCCGGACGCCGACGCAGCGACCACCAGCCCAGACCGGCCAGGGCGAGGCCCACCGGGACGGCCATCGGCCGGTTGAACCATTCGGGCAGGACCGCCAGCGCCAGGGTGCCGGCTGTGCCCGCAGTCAGGAGCGCGCTCGCCCAGCGGTAGCCGACACGGGCGCGGAACAGGGCGATGCCGAACAGGAGCCCGCCCGCCAGGTAGCCGAGGCCGGACAGGGTGAGCAGGACGTTGATGGCGCCGATGTCGCTCGCGGGGGTTCCCCCGACCGCCGCGGTGAAGACATCCTGGACGTACTGCGGGGAGGTCTCGGCGATGGAGGGGAAGACGAACCCTGCGACTGACTCGACGACGATCATCGCCAGGTATCCGAGGGCGAACAGCGCGAAGCCGATCAGGCCGAGGACGCCCACGCGTCGGGCATGCCGGGCGTACAGGCTGGTGATGCCGACCAGGGCGAGCGCGCTCATCATGGTCTTGACGGTCTGCCGGACGACGAATTCGGTCGTCCCGACGACGTCCAACGTCAGCGGCGGGTGGTTCACTTGGACGCCGGCGTAGAGGAGGCCGGCGACGAGCAGGCTGGCCCCGGCGACGAGGCTGAGGCGATCGGGGGTGGTGGCAGTGGTGGTGTCCATGCTCGTGACGCTACGGGTGGGCATGGTGATCCGGCACCACACGATGATGTGGTTGTCCGGGTGATCGCTCGGTCTGCTCCAGGTGGCCCCCCTCATCACGCCTGCCTTCGACGGGCACGCTCGGCCCCCCACCACTCAGTAGGGCGGTGGGTCGTTGGGTCCGAGGTGTTCCTGGCCGGGGATGATCGGGGGTGGGAGTGGTCGTTGGGGGCCTTCACGGAGCCTGATCGGCGGGCGTGGCCGTGGCCGGCGCCCGGACGTCCTGTCGGGGTGGGGGTCGTCTCGGGCTGCTCGGCCGAGGGGGTGGGTGCCATTCGGGGTGACCAGGTATTCGAACCCGGCTGGGGTCTGCCACCAGAACACGCCCGGCTCCAGCTGCACCATCCCATACAGCGCATGCGTCTTCGCCCGGTGCACGGTACTGCCGAGCGGTCCCAGGTTCCCGCCCTCGGTTTGGTGCCGGTCGACCCAGTCGTCGTGGTCGTACTCCTCGGTGTGGTCCATCTGACAGACGCGGGCTGCGCGTCCCGACCACGGGAAGGCCTCGACCGGGTTCCGTGCCACCACGTGGTCCCGCAGTCGGTCGGGCACTTCGTAGGCATCCACCACCGGCGGCGCATTCAGGTCCACGACCGGCCGCACGGTCACATGCGCACCATCGAGCACATGGCGGAGGCTGGCCAGGTCGATCGGACCGTGTCCCTCGATCCGGGCGACGCCACTGCCGGCGGACGCCCCAGCGTCCGGCGTGGTGTCGTCGGCGTCCGGCGTCGTGTTGTCGGCGGTGGCTGCGGCCACGTCGTCGGCGTGCACGTGCACGATGAGCGTGGCCCGGGGGCGGAGGCGATCGGGGTCCACCCGCCGCACCGGGGCTTCACCGGCCTCGGCATCCACGGGCACGCCATGGTCTTCGAGGTAGGCGGCCGCCAAGTGCGGGACGGCCAGCATCGCCAACGCCTTCGCCCGCCGCTGCTGCAGATCGGACTGGTCGCCGTCGGCGAGCAAGAACTCGGCGATCCGCGCCACCTGCGCCTCCAGGGCGACGCCGTCCAAGCCGTCGAGCCGTGCCTCCAGACACACCTGACCCTCGACGATCGTCGAGGCCCACACGCCCCGCAGGGTGCGGCGCTGCCCGGCCCGATACGCGGCCAACCCCGGATCCGCCCGCACGATCAGGCCCTGCAAGAGTCGGCGGGCCCGCACCCACCCCAACAGGCCCATCGCATCGGCGAACCAGCCATCCACCTGGTGGCAGGCGTGCAACCCCAGGTCGGCGGCCACACACGCCTCGACGACCTTCAACGCCTGCCACGCCTCCACATGATGCCCCTGGACCGCCTCCCACAACCGCGGATGCCGATGCCGCAAGTTCAACGCCTCACTGATCCGGACCTTCGCCGCGGTGACACTCGCCCCCAGCAAGCCCGCCAGCTCCACGGCGAGGAACTCACCCACGTGCGGCGTGCCGTCCGCACCACCTGGGACCCAGCGTTCCTGACCCTTCGCGGGCACCAACGCCGCATCCAACGGCGGCGCGTCGTCGATCAGGTCGGCATCCAGCACCTCGTACTCATCCGCGGCCCGCGCCACCAAGGCCAGTTGACGGGCAGCCATCACCCGCTGCCCGTGCACCACCTCAGCGATCTCGTCGAACACATCGGTGCCACCGGCCCGGACCACCCGGGACGGCACCACCACCAACGATTCGCTCACATGTTTCATTCAACACGCAGCCTCCGACAATTTCCGGCACCCCTACAGCAGCCCCAGATCCTCCGCCCGGCGCACCGCCGCCCGCCGCGTCCGAACGCCCAGCTTGGTGAAGATGCTCTTGGTGTGGCTGCGCAGGGTGTTGATCGAGACGTACAGCCGGCCGGCGATCTCGGGGCCGGTCAGGTCCGTCGCCAGCATCCTGACCACGGTCACCTCCCGTTCGCTGAGCACAGAGCCGGCGGGCTGGGGCGACCCCACCACCGGCGACCCCACCGCCTGCGACCCCGCCGCCGAAGACCCCACCGCCGGCGCGGCCGGCTCCTGCCGCAGCAGTCGCTCCGCCAAGGACGCGGCCTCGCCGCCTGCCGAGGCCACCACCCGGAGGAGGTCCAGCAGGGGAGTCCCCTCATCGAGGAACAGGCGGCAGTACCCGTGGGGCACGCCGCGGAGCAGGGCGCGCGAGAGATACTCGGCGGCCTCCTCGGGCCGGCCGGCCGCTTGGGACGCCAGCGCCCGGACCAGCTGCGCCTCGGCGATGCTGCCGCCCCGCCCGGACGCCACGGCCGCGTCCTCGACCGCGGCGACAAGCTCGAGGACACGGCCCAGCGCCGACGCCGCGCCAGCCGTCCGCGCCCGGTGCTCGGCCACGACCAGGCGGGCGTAGGTGAGGAGTTCGTACTCCCGCCCATACGAAGCCGGATCGGCGGACGCCACGCGGCAATCGTCTGCCCACCGGCGCGCCTCGGGGAGCCTGCCCGCCTGCACGAGGGCCCGGGCCCGAACCGCCGACAGGGGCTGGAGGTCGGGGAAGTAGCCGGGCCGGTACAGCGCCTCGGCACGCTCCAGGTGGACCACCGCAGCCGCCGGGTCCCCCTGGGCGACCAGGATCCCGGCCTGGCAGGCGTGCAGCCGGAACCTGTTCTCCGGGAACCCGGCGGATCCGCCCAGCGCCCGCGCCTCCTCGAGGTGGCCGGACGCCGCGGGCAGGTCGCCCTGCTCCCGCAGCACGTCCGCGAGACCGGCGTGGAGGTCGCCCAGCACGGCCGCCGCCGCCCCGGGGTGCGACGCCGCGGCGCGCAGCGCCCGCTCGTACAGCTGTCGCGCTCCCGCGGGGTCCCCCTGGGCGAGGGTCATCTGCGCGAGCACGACCGTGCCCCCGAGCTGGTCGGTGACGTTGCCCGCCGCGCCGAGGTGGCTGATCGCCCGGCGGAACATCGCGATGCCGGAGTCCACATCGCCCGTGCCCCACGCCGCCAACCCGAGGAATCCCGACGCGGCACCGCGGACGAAGTGGTCGTCCGGCCCTGACGCCGCTTCGGCCGCCCGGGCGTGCCGCGCCGTGAGCGCCCAGTCGTCGGCGGCCTGGGCGAGGGCAGCACGGAAGATGGCGACCTGGGCGGGCACGGTGCGCCGCTCGTCGGCGAGGGCCGCGGCCAAGGCGTCCGGCAGCCTCGGTGAGGCGGTCTCAGCACCGTCCTTCGGTTCGGCCAGCCCTCGCTCTGCGGTGTCCAGCCATGCGGTGGCCGCGGGGACGTCACCTTGGGAGAGGCAGGAGCCGGCACGCATGGTGGCCAGCGCGGGGCGGCGGCGCAGCTCGGCTTCGGGGACCGCTTCCACCCAGCGCGTGATCGCACGGTCCAGGCGACGGGCGCGCAGCCCGGGCAGCGCGCACTCCACGAGCAGGGCCAGCCACGCAGCGTCCCCGCCCCGCTCCGCGTGGTGCAGGGCGTCATCGAGCGGGCCCTCGGCGGCATACCACCGGCTCGCCACGAGGTGCAGCGCGGGCACCCGCTCGGGATGGAGAAACGCGAGCCGTGCGCGGAGGGCGTCCGCGAACAGGGGGTGGTAGCGGTACCAGCGGCGTTGCTCATCGACGGCGACGAGGAAGAGGTTGTCCCGCTCGAGCTCGTCCAGCCGCCGCTGGCCCGTGTCCAGGCCCGTCATCGCGTCGCACAGGGGGCCGCTGAGCTGCTCCAGGACGGACGTGAGCAGCAGGAACTCCCGCGTGGCCTCGGGCTGGGTGTCCAGCACCTCCTCCACGAGGAAGTCCACGACGAAGCGATGGCTGCCGCTGAAGGCGTGGACGAACTCCCCGACGTCAGTGGTGCCCTGCGCCCCTCGCGCGCGGGCGGCCAGGGCCGCCAGTTGGAGGCCGGCCACCCACCCCTCCGTCCGCCTCTCGAGCGCCACCACGTGGGCCGGGTCGAGGTGCAGCCCCATCACGTAGCCCAGGAACGCGCCGGACTCCTGCTGCGTGAAGCGCAGTTCGGCGGCCCGCACCTCGAGGAGTTCCCCGCGCGCACGCAGGCGGGGCAGGGGCAACGGCGGGTCGGCGCGGGTGGTGATGGCCATGGTCGTCCGGGGTGGCAGGTTGTCGACGAGGAACCCCACCGCCTCGTGCACGGGCGGGCTCCCGGCGCGCTGGTAGTCGTCGAGCGCGATCACCGTCTGGCCGGGCACGGAGTCGAGGTCGTCGACGAGGCTCGCCAGGATGTCGTCCACCAGCAGGGTGCGGTCGTTCTCGAGCAGCGCCCGGGCCTCGGCCCCCAGGTCCGGGGAGCCCTCGGACACGGCAGCCACCAGCGTCGTCAGGAACTGGCGCACGTCGGCGTCCTCGTCGTCGAGCGTCACCCACACCGCGCGGTCCGGGCGCGGCTCGGCCGTCAACCACTGGGCGAGCAGGGTGGTCTTGCCGAAGCCGGGTGGGGCGGCGAGCAGCACCAACCGAGGCGACGGCCCGGAAGAGGCCGAGAAGGGATTGGTCAGGCGCGCACGCTCCACGAGCGTGCGACGGGGTCGCGGGATGCGCAGCTTCGTGCCCGGGACAGGCATGGAGACAGTCTGTCAGGTCCTCTCCACCGCCCGAGTGGGGCGTCCCAGCACAGGCCTTGGGGTGTCTGGGGCAGGACGGGCCCGGTGCAGACGGCCGATGCTTCTCGGGTGGCCGCCCACCCCGGCCACACCGTGACGAAAGGACACCCTTCATGACTGTCGCATCCAGCCTCCGCCGCGCCGCCCTCGTCGGCGCGGGGACCGTGGTCGCCGCCACCCTGGCCGCCTCTCCCGCCTTCGCATGGCACTGCTTCGTCCCCATGTACACGCTCAACGCTCCGGCCTCCGCGAACTGGTTCACCATCTCCGCCGAGATGGGCGCCGCCGAGCTCGCGGGTTTCGAGACCCAGTGTGAGGCCGCACGCGACGCCGGCTACGCCGCGCTCCGCGCGGAGCAGCTGCCGGTCGCCATCAAGATCTTCGACAAGATGACGATCGGCGATCCCAAGGAGACGGGGCGGATGAACCCCAACGGGGCCGACGGCAAGGGCTTGGAGTACTTCGGGGCCGGCTCGACCCTGCCCGACGAGATGCTCGCGGTCTACATCGCTGCCGCGAGCGAAGTGGAGTGTTCACCGGCCGAGTGAACCGCTGACCCACCATCACGGCAGGACGGACGCCAACGCCCAACCCGCCCCGGCCGCGCCCGCGGACGCCGCGAGCATGACGGCGGCCAGGACAAGGGCCCCGGCGCGGCGTCCGTCCTGCCACAACTCCGCGGATTCAACCGACGCGGTCGAGAACGTGGTGAACCCGCCCAGCAGTCCGGTGCCGAGGATGGTCACGACGTCCGCGGGGGCCACCCGGTCGGACCAACCCACCAGCAGCCCCAACCCGAACGAGCCGAGCACGTTCACGGCCAGCGTGGCCCAGGACGACCGTCCTCCCGCCCGACGCACTCCGGTGTGGATCAGGTGCCTCAACGCGGCGCCGACGCCCCCGGCGAGGGCCACCCACAGCCAGGTCATGCGTTCACCCCCGCTCGCCGGCGCGCGCCCACGGCGTCCGCCACGGTGAAGCCGAATAGGGCCGCGGCGAGGCCGAACGCCGCCTGGCCCACCCCGAACGCCAGTGCGAGCCCCGGACCGCCGTCGAGGCCGATGCCCACCACGTCGACCGCGAAGGCCGAGTACGTGGTGAAGCCGCCCAGAAACCCGGTGCCGAGCAGCAGCCGTCGCGCGTGGCTGGGCCGCGACCCCAGGAGCAACCCCAGCGCGAACGAGCCCAGCACGTTCACCACGAGCACGGGCCACAGGTCCGGCAGTGCCTGCCCGATGAGGTGGCGCGTCAGGGATCCGGCGGCCCCGCCGACGAACACCAGTCCGACGCCACGCACGGGAGGATCAGCCGAGCTTGTCGTACAGCGACAGCGCCGGGTCGATGATCTTGCCCGGGTTGAGGTTCCGGCCGGGATCGGTCGCATCGAAGAGGGTCCGCATGAGCGAGACGCCCTCGGTCGAGAGCACCTGCTCCATCCAGGGCGCGTGCTCCATGCCGACCCCGTGGTGGTGGGACAGCGTGCCGCCGTGGTCGATGAACGCCTGCTGGATCGCGGTCTTCACGGTCGCGTACTCGCGATCGGCGTCCTCACCGGCCTGGAACGCGAACGTGAAGTAGAGGCACGCGCCCACGTGGTAGCTGTGCGAGAGGTGGCACATGATGAAGCCCTGCTTGTCGAGCCGGTCGAACGCCGCCTTCACCGCCTCGTAGACCCCGTCGTGGATCGGGTTGATCCTCGACCACGGCGCCGACGTCTCGGACACGTCGCCCATGACGTCCTGCTCGAGCAGGAAGTCACGCAGGTACGGGGTGTCGAACTTCTTCTGGTCGTAGAGCGCACCCGGTCCGGTGCCGAGCACGAGGGCGCCGTGGCGCTTCGCGATCTGGGCCACCTGGCGGCGACGGGCGTCGACGTCCGCCTTGGAGCCCTCGAAGCAGACGTAGCTGATGCACATGGCGTCGGTGTCCCAGCCGCGGCGGCGCATGAACGCCCACAGCTGCTCCTGCGCCTTGTGCTCCAGCTTCTTCTTGAGCGTGGTGGCCTCCTTCTGCGTCGACAGGGAGAAGGCGGTCTCGTTGGCGTCCGAGATGCGCACGAAGGTGGTGGGCACCTCGTGGGAGTTGATCGTGTGGATCGCGTCGACGGCGTCCGACCACGTCGGGTACATGTAGGCGACGACGACGCGCTCCTCGGCGAGCCGGTGGATCCGCACCCAGACCTCGGTGATGACGCCCAGGCGCCCCTCCGAGCCGATGAACATCTCGCGCAGCGACGGGCCGGTGGATTCCGACGGCACCGGCTTCAGCGTCACGATGCCCTGCGGGCGCACGACCGTCATGCCGCGGATGATGTCGGCGATGTCGCCGTACTTGTCCGACTGCATGCCCGAAGAACGCGTCGCGGCCCAGCCGCCGAGCGTGGAGTGGGTGAACGAGTCGGGGAAGTGGCCGAGCGTCCAGCCGCGGGCCGCGAGGGCCTCCTCCAGGTCGGGGCCGAGCATGCCCGCGCCGATCCGGGCCAGGCCGGACTCCTCGTCGAGCTCGTGGACGCCGACCATCAGGCCCATGTCCAGCGACACGATCGGACGGGTCTCCGCGGGGTCGAGTTGCAGGGAGCGTGAGATGTTCGTGCCGCCGCCGAACGGGACGACCACGGCGTCGTGGGCCAGGCACGCCTGCAGGACGGCCTGCACCTCGGCGTCCGTCGTCGGGTGGACGACCACCTCGGGCAGGCGCCCGTAGTCGAAGCGGGACACGTGGAGCAGTTCGGTCACCGACGACCCGTGGCCGTGGACGACGCGCTCGTGGGCGTCCGTCGTCACGCGGTCGGACGCCGTGGCCGCGACCAAGGCGTCGCGCAGCGCGTCCGGGAGCGGGGAGTCGGGGACCGTGGAGGCGTCGAACGGGATGGTGTCCACCTGCCGGGGACGCAGGTCGATGCCGAGGTGCCGCTTGACGAAGGGGGCGAACGCGGGCTTGTTCTCGTAGTTGAAGAAGACGCCCTCCTCACCCCAGCCCCACCACTTCATGTGCTTGACCTGCTTCACGGCGTTGCTCCTTCACTGGGGGACTTCGGCTTGCCCTTGATGCGGCGGGACAGGGCACGGATGGCTGCGTTGGGCAGGAGGTTCAACAGCGCTCCCGCCACCTTGTAGCGCTTGCTCGGGATCGAGACGACGCGCCCGGCCCGGGCGTCGCGCAGGGCGTCCCGGGCGACGCGATCGGGACTGAGCCACAGGAAGTCGGGCACGCCCTTGCGGCCCGAGCCACCCCGGGAGTGGAACTCGGTGCGCGTCCACCCCGGCAGGACCGCCGTCACGTTCACTCCCGAGCCGACCAGTTCGAGCGCGAGCACCTCCGTCAGGGCCAACGCGTACGCCTTGAGCGCCGAGTAGGAGTCCTGCCGTGTCAGCGCGGACACGCTGGCGACGGTGATGATCCAGCCCTCGCCCCTGGCCCTCATGACGGACGCCGCCGCCCCCGACAGCACGCGGGGCGCGCGGCCCATGACCTCATAAGCGGCGTCGGCGAGCGCGTCGTCGCCGTCGACGACCGGCGTCTTCAGCGAGAAGCCGGCGTTGTTGACCAGGGTGTCGATGTCGCCCTGCCGCAGCCGCTCGGCGACCCGGGCCTGGTCGGCGCGGTCGGTCAGGTCGGCGGCCAGCGTCTCGACCCGGACGCCGTGGGCGGCGGCCAACTCCGTGGCCACCGCGTCCAGACGCGCCTGGTCGCGAGCCACCAGGACCAGGGAGACGCCGTCGCGCGCCAGGGCTCGGGCGAACGACAGCCCGATCCCGGACGTGCCTCCGGTGATGAGCGCTATCCGCATGGAAGGGCACGCTACATTACGCTGCCCCTTCGAAGGCGACCCCCGTCGCCTCGCGGAAGGAGACCTGCGTGTCGACCCAACCCGTGCGGGTGCTGCTCACCGGCGTCACCGGCTTCCTCGGGCAGGCCGTCCTCGAACGCCTACTGGCGGACACCGACGCCCACGTCACAGCGGTCATCCGTCGCAAGGGCAGCCAGGACGCCCGCAGCCGACTCGACCGGTTGATGCGCAAGCCCGTCTTCAAGACCTGGCGCGATGCGGTCGGGGACGCCGAGGCCAAGCGCATCTGGGCCGAGCGGACCGGCGTCCTCGAGGCCGACCTCGCCACGCTCGAGCGCATCGACATCCCGGTCGACGTGGTGATCCACTCCGCCTCCACCGTGAGCTTCGACGCCCCGATCGACGAGTCGTTCGCGAACAACGTCGGCGGCCCGCGCGCGCTGTACGCCGCGCTCGAGGCGTCCGGTCTCGACCCGCACGTCATCCACGTGTCCACCTGCTACGTCGGCGGCATCGCCAAGGGGCTGCGGCCCGAGGCGTCCGTCGACCACGAGGTCGACTGGCGCGCCGAGCTCGCCGCCGCCGAGATCGCCCACGTGGAGGCCGAGGCCGCGTCCCGGACGCCCGAACAGCTGCAGGCCTTCATCAACGAGGCGACCCGTGGCCACGGCAAGGAGGGCCCCAAGTCGGTGGCCAGGGCGTCCGAGGCCGCGCGGCTCGCGTGGGTGAATGACCGGCTGGTGGAGCTGGGGAGGACGCGTGCCCGCTCGGTCGGGTGGACCGATGTCTACACGTTCTCCAAGGCGCTGGGCGAGCGCGTGGCGGAGGAGGAGTGGGCCGGCAAGGGCCACCGCCTCTCGATCGTCCGGCCGGCCATCATCGAGTCGGCGCTGCGGCACCCGTTCCCGGGCTGGATCGACGGCTTCAAGGTCGCCGACCCGCTCATCATGGCCTACGCCAAGGGTGCGCTCCCCGAGTTCCCGGGCCTGCCCGATTCGGTGCTGGACGTCATCCCCGTCGACTACGTCGTGAACGTGATCATGGCCCTGGCGACGCTGGGCCACCAGTCGTCCCCGGCGGATCGAGCGGACGCGGAGGCCGAGGTCGCCCCCGCTCCCGAGGTCGGCTATTACCAGGTGTGCTCCGGCGCCTCGAACCCGCTGCCGTTCCACCGCATGTACGCCGAGGTGCGCGAGTACTTCGTGGCCAACACGCTCGAGGACGACAAGGGCCGTCCGATCATCGTGCCCACGTGGCGGTTCCCCGCCAACAACGCCGCGGAGCGTTCGCTGCGCATCAAGGAGCGGCTCTCGGCCCTCGGATCCCGCGTCGGCGACGCGCTGCCGTCCACGTCGCGGACCCGCCAGTGGGCGACCTCGCTGTCGAAGATGGAGCGCGGGCTGGGGTCGCTGCGCACCTACGTCGACCTGTACCAGAGCTACACGCGGACCGAGATGCTGTTCGACGACCAGCAGACCCGCGCGCTGGGCGCGAAGCTGCCGGCCGACACCCCCGCCGACCGGACCTTCGACGTCCGCGACATCGAGTGGGGCCACTACTGGAAGCAGGTCCACCTGCCCGCGATGACGTCGCTGGCCAAGGTGCACGCGCGGGCGTCCTCGGCCCGTCGCGCGACGCGATCGCAGGCACGCAAGCTGGAGTCCGGCACGGACGTGTTGGCCGTGTTCGACCTCGAGGGCACCCTGCTGCCGTCCTCGTTGGTCACGCAGTACCTCTCCATCATGGGACGCCTGCGCCCGCTGCGTGAGCTGCCCGGGGAGCTGGCCGACCTCGTCGGGAAGCTGCCCGTGTACCTCCAGGCGGAGCGGCGCGACCGGGGCGAGTTCGTCCGGGCCTTCTCGCGCCGCTACGCCGGCACCCGGGTCGCCGACATCGAGCGCGTCGTCGGCGGCGGCTGGGGCCGGAACGTCGTCCGGTCGCTGCGCCCGGGGGCACTGGCCCGTCTCGAGGAGCACCGCGCCGCCGGGCACCGGACCGTGCTCGTCACGGGCTCGCTGGACCTCTTCGCGGCGCCCTTGGCGCACCTGTTCGACGAGGTCGCGGCGTCCTCGATGGCGGCCCGCGACGGCGTGCTGACCGGCTACCTCGCGACCCCGCCGCTCGTCGACGAGGCCCGCGCCCAGTGGCTCAAGTCGTACGCCGCGGCCGGCGGCTACGACCTGTCCCGCTCGCACGGCTACGGCGACTCGATCGCGGACGCCTCGTGGCTGCAACTGCTCGGGCGACCCGTCGCCGTGAACCCCGACCTGCCGCTCTACAGGACGGCGTCGCGGCTCTACTGGCCCATCGAGGACTGGAAGCACGCCTGACCCCTGACCGGCCAGAGCGATCGTTCGGTTTGCCGCGCGGGCGGCTATGGTGTCCGCGTGGCTCGTACGTCCAGGATCACTGACGCCCTCCTCCTCGCGCACGTGAACAAGATGGGTGAGGAGCACCCGCCCGTCCCCTTCGACTCCGTCGACTTCACCGTCTCCGATCCCCGGGCGATGGCCGGCCGCTTCGCCGGCGTCCTCGACTACCTCGCGCGCGTGGAGCTCGAGGTGGAACGCAACGTGCTGGAGTTGCTCACGATCATGCCGAACCCGTCGCAGGCCGACCGGGTCTTCTACGCGGACGTGTGGTACGGCCAGGAGATCCAGCACGGGCTCATCCTCGACGAGCTCAAGAAGCGCATCGGCCTCCCCGCGTCCGAGCCCCTCCTGCAGGTCGGCTTCGCGGTGAAGGCGCTGGGTGCGATGGCGAGGTTCGAGCCCATCCAGGACGTGGCGCGCACCATCTACTACTTCACCGGAGCCTCCACGGAGCGCCAGGCCGTCCTCGCGTACAACGCGTTCGGGACGCAGCTGGACGAGATGGGGGAGAAGGCCGTCCGCGAGACGATCATCAACCCGATCAAGCGCCAGGAACCGGGCCACTTCGCCTTCTACCGCATGAGCGCCGAGAAGGTCACCACCGACGGCACCCTCCGGCCGTGGCAGATGTGGCTCGCCCAGCGGCTGCGGTCCTTCTCGTACGAACTCGTGGGCACGCACCAGGTCCCGCGCTACAAGGCCCAGATGGGCGAGGTCATCACGAAGCTCGGCTTCGAATCAGAGCTCGAGGTCTTCGCCAAGGAGATCGGACGCCTCGAGGCCAGCCTGCTGTGGGCCCAGCACCAGGGCCTCGACTTCCCGCCCTATGTGCTCGCGGCCCTCCGGGAGGCCGTCGACCTGTACCGGGAGCGTGGGGACTTCACCCCCAACCTCTGAGCGTCACCCGAGCGAGAGGGCATGATGGAGCCATGACCGAGCACGACCCCCGCTGGATGTACCGGCAGATGATCGACGCCATGGTGGTGTGCTGCTCCGGCCCGGGCCAGGTGTCCGCCGAGCGCATCCGCGTCGGCGTCTGGAACGAGAACGCGGACGACGACGACGTCCCCCAGAGCGCCCTGAACCGGCTGGTTGCGAGCCTGGACGCCGACCAGCGTGAGGCCTTGGCCGTGGTCCTCGCCGAGGAGTTCGCCTCCGGCGTGTTCAACGCCCTGGAGGTCCTCCAGGCCGCCAAGCTCGAGCCCTTCCACGTGGGCTACGAGGGCGATCCCTCGGACGACTTCCTCGGCCGCCTCGACGGGTGGGACTGGCCGGTCGCCTGAGCGCCTCAGTCCCGCCCGAGCCTCTCACCCCCGTCGGAAGGCCCGCACCCGGACGAACACCGACCGCAGGTACACGATCGAACCGGCCCACACCAGCACCAGACCGGCCCAGTAGGACCACCCCACCTGCTGGCCGAACACCGTGATGCCCAGGAGGAACTGGATCGTCGGGCCCAGGTACTGCAGGATCCCGACCACGCCGTACGGCAGGCGTTGGGCGGCGATCGCGAACAGCCACAGCGGGATGGCCGTCAGGACGCCCGCGAGCACCAGCAGCCACGACAGGGACGCCGAGGTCCCGAAGTGGCTCCCACCCACCGAGGCCAGCCAGGCCCAGTAGCCCAGCGCGAGCGGAAGCAGCACCGCCGATTCGAGGAAGAGCCCGCCCAGGGCGGGGACGCTCGTCCGCTTCTTGACCGCGCCGTAGAGCCCGAACGAGAACGCCAGCACCAGGGAGATCCACACGCCCGCCCAGTTCTCCCACGCGATCACGCAGACCCCGGCGAGGGCGAGCAGGGTGCCGACGCGTCCGCCCGCACTCATCCGCTCGCCGAAGAGCAGCACGCCCAACACGATGTTGACCAGCGGATTGATGAAGTAGCCCAGGCTCGCCTCCACCACGTGGTTCGAGTTCACCGCCCAGATGTAGGTCAGCCAGTTCACGGCGATGAGGGCCGAGGCCGCGAACAGCCACGGGAGGCGATGCCTCGTCAGGTTGCTCCGCAGCCAGCCCCAGGACTGCCGGAGCACCAGCAGGGTCACCGTGACCGCCGCGAGGGACCACACGATCCGGTGCGCCAGGATCTCGAGCGGCTCGGCCGGCTTCAGCAGCGGGAACAGCAGGGGGAAGAAGCCCCAGATGATGTAGGCCCCCACCCCTGCGGCGAGTCCACGGGAGCGTTCCGCCCCGTCGGGCGACGCGGGGGCGGGCTGGTCAGGGGACGCGGACACCCGAGCACTCTACGCAGTCCTCTGGTTCGATGGACCCATGACGACGGGCGCACTCGCGGGACTCACGGTCATCGAACTCGGCACCATCGGGCCCGGCCCGTTCGCGGCGATGATGTTCGCCGACCACGGGGCGACGGTGATCCACGTGGAGCGACCCGGCGGTGTGCCCCCGGTGGGGCCGATCGGTGACCGCCGGACCGACATCATCCACCGCAACCGCCGCACCATCGAGCTCGACCTGAAGACCCCCGAGGGCCGTGCTGCCGTGCTGGACCTGGTGCGCACCGCCGACGTCATCATCGAGGGCAACCGCCCCGGGGTGGCGGAACGCCTCGGTGTCGGCCCCGACACGTGCCTCGACATCAACCCGCGCCTCATCTACGGCCGGGTCACGGGCTGGGGGCAGTACGGTCCGAAGGCCACGCGGGCCGGCCACGACCTCAACTACATGGCGGCGTCCGGCACCCTCTCCACGCTCGGACGTGCCGGCCAGCCCCCCACCGTCCCGCTGGCCTACATCGGTGACCTCGGTGGCGGGGCGATGATGCTCTGCTTCGGGATCCTCGCCGCCCTGTACGAGCGCCAGTCCTCCGGGCAGGGCCAGGTTGTGGACGCCGCGATCCTCGACGGGGCGACGCTGCTGGCCACGGCCTTCCACGGGTTCGCGCAACTGGGCCTGTGGGACGAGAACCGACGGGGCGTGAACCTCGTCGACTCGGGCGCCCCGTTCTACGACTGCTACGAGACCGCGGACGGCGAGTGGGTGTCCGTCGGGGCGCTGGAGTCGAAGTTCTACGCCCACCTGCTCGAACTCCTGGAACTCGACCCCACCCAACTGCCCGACCAGCACGACCGCGACGGTTGGCCGATCCTGCGTGAGGCGATCGGAGGCGCCATCCGGCAGCGGACCCGCGCCGAGTGGGCCGCGCGCGCCGAGGGCACGGACGCCTGCCTCGAGCCGATCCTGCGCATGAGCGAGGTCCGCCACGACGCGCACAACGCCGCCCGCGCGACGATGGTCGAGGTCGGGGGACTCTGGCAGCCCGCGCCGGCCCCGAAGCTCTCCCGGACCCCGGCGGGCCCCATCGCGCCCGGCAACGCGAGCGCCGACCACGCCGGAGGCGTCCTCGCCTGACCCCTGTGCAGCACACCCGCTCGGCCTACTCGGGGAGCAGAAGCGTCCCGGGGATGCCGTGCGGAGCCGGCTCGGGGGTCTCGACCGGCTCGCTGATCACGGTCGCGACCGCGTGGCGCTGGATCTCGCCGGCGGCGATGCCCTCGGCCCAGTGGCAGGCCACGCGGTGGGACTCGGGGACGCCCGGGACCGACACCACGCGCAACTCCGGCCTCTCCGTCGCGCACCGGGTTGGCTGCGCCCAGGGGCAGCGGGTGTGGAACCGGCAGCCCGTGGGCGGATTCGCGGGGGAGGGCAGGTCGCCGGCGAGGATGATCCGCTCGCGGGAGTCCTCGACGACCGGGTCCGGCACCGGGATGGCCGACAGCAGCGCCCGGGTGTACGGGTGCAGGGGCTCGTCGTACAGGTCGTCCGCCTCGGCCTCCTCGACCAGCGCGCCCAGGTACATGACGCCGATCCGGTCCGAGATGTGCCGGACGACGGCGAGGTCGTGCGCGATCACGAGGTAGGTCAGCCCGAACTCGTCCTGCAGGTCCTCCAGCAGGTTGATCACCTGCGCCTGCACGGACACGTCCAGGGCGGAGACCGGCTCGTCGGCAACGATCAGCTCGGGGTCGACCGACAGCGCCCGGGCGATGCCGACGCGCTGGCGCTGGCCGCCGGAGAACTCGTGGGGGTACTTGCTCAGCGCGGACGCCGGCAGGCCGACGGCGGCCAGCAGCCCGACGAGGCGATCCCGGGCACTCCTCGCGTCGGACGCCAACCCGTGCGCCTGCATCCCCTCCAGCAGCAGTTGCTCGACGGTCTGGCGCGGATCGAGGCTGCCCAGCGGATCCTGGAACACCATCTGCATGTGGCGGCGCTGCCGACGCAACTCCTCGCCCCGCAACGTCGCGAGGTCCACGCCGTCGAGGCGTACAGAACCGGCCGTGAGCTCCTCGAGTTGGAGCAGCGCGCGTCCGAACGTCGACTTGCCACACCCGGATTCGCCCACGAGCCCGTAGGTCTCGCCGCGCCGGATCGTGAGGTCCATCCCGTCCACGGCGTACACGTGTCCGATGGTCCGGTCGAAGACCAACCCTCGCTTGATCGGGAAGTGCACCTTCACTCCGCGGACCTCCACCAGGGCGTCGGTCATGCCCCCGCCTCCTCGGTCGTGTGCCGGCGAGCCAGCGGGTAGTGGCAGCGCAAGAGGCGTAGTCCACCGTCGGTGCGCGCCTCGGTGTCGGGCTCCAGCGGTGGGGTGACCGTCCGGCAGAGCTCGCCCTCGTTGTGGCAGCGCGGGGCGAAGGCGCAGCCGTGGTCCCACGGGATGTTGTCGTTCACCGACCCCGGGATCGGGGACAGGCGCTCGTGGCGGTCGCCGCCCACCCGGGGGATCGAGGCGAGCAGGCCACCGGTGTAGGGGTGGCGCGGTTCGGCGAACAACGGGTGTCGCTTGGCCCGCTCCACGATGCGGCCGCCGTAGAGGACGTTCACGCCGTCACACAGGCCGGCCACCACGCCCAGGTCGTGGGTGATCATGATCAGCGCGGTTCCGGAGTTGACGACCAGTTCCCGCAGCAGCGTGAGGATCTGGGCCTGGATGGTCACGTCCAGGGCGGTCGTCGGCTCGTCGGCGATCAGCAGCCGCGGTTCACAGGCCAGCGCCATCGCGATCAGCGCGCGCTGGCGCATCCCGCCGGACAGTTGGTGCGGGTACTCCTTCAGGCGCCGCGTCGGGTCGGGGATCCCCACCTTCTCGAGCATCTCGGCCGCCTGCGTCCGGGCGACGGCCCGCTTCTCGCCGCGGTGCCGCTCGATCACCTCGGCGACCTGGACGCCGATCGGGACGACCGGGTTCAGCGACGACAGCGGGTCCTGGAAGATCATCGCCAGTTCGGCGCCGCGCTTGTCGCGCATCTGGGCGTCCGAGAGGGCGGTCAACTCGGTCCCCTGGAACCGGACGCTGCCCGCCACCCTGTTGCCGCGTCGCGGCAGCAACCGCATGATCGCCAGCGAGGTGACCGACTTGCCGCAGCCCGACTCGCCCACGAGGCCCACGACCTCGCCGGGACTCACGTCGAACGTGACCCTGTCGACGGCGGTGAAGGGTTCGCGTCCCTGGCCGGTGAACTGGACCGAGAGGTCCTCGACCTCGAGCAGTGGTTTCGTCATGGGGTCACCTGCGGGACTTCGGGTCGAGGGATTCGCGCAGCGACTCGCCCACGAGGGTGAAGCCGAGCGCGACGACGATGATGCAGAGGGCGGGGTAGACGGCCAGGTGCGGGTGGGAGTCGAAGTACGGCTGGGCGTTGCCGAGCATCTGCCCCCACTCCGGAGCGCGGTCGTCGGGGTTGCCGAGGCCGAGGAACGACAATGCCGCCGCGTCGATGATGGACGTAGCCAGCACCAGCGTCGCCTGGACGATCACCGGGCCCAGGCTGTTCGGCAGCATGTGGCGGAAGATGATCGGCCCCTTCCGGACGCCCAGCGCCCGCGCCGCGAGCACGTGGTCGGAGTGCCGCTGGGCGAGCATCGAGCCGCGCAGGAGCCGGGCGAACACCGGCACCTGGATGATCGCGATCGCCAGGATGACCGTCCACTGGGACGGCGAGCGGAACATCGCCGCGATCGTGAAGGCCATCAGCAGCGACGGGATGGACAGCAACACGTCGACGACACGCATGACGACCGCGTCGACCCAGCCGCCGAACGCGCCGGCCAGCGTCCCGAGCGCCATGCCGCCGGCCAGGCCGCCGAGGGTGGCGAGGACGCCGACGATCAGGGTCTGGCGTGCCCCCACCATCAGGCGGGACAGGAGGTCGCGCCCCAGGTTGTCGCCGCCGAGGGGGAAGCCGGGCTGCGGGCCGGGCACCGGGTTGGTCTGACGGTTCACCTGGTCGATCAGGACGCGCGTGGCGGGATCGTTCGGCGCGATGAACGGCGCGATGACGGCCAGCAGGATGAACGCCACGACGATGGCGGCGCCGAACAGGAACACCCCGTTGCGGCGCAGTCGGCGCCAGGCGCTCTGCCACAGGCTCACGCCCTCACCGGACGCCACGCGTCCCGCGTCGGCGAGTTCGTCGATCCGCTGCTTCGTCGCGGTGGGCGACAGGGGGAACGGCCTCTTCTCGTCGGTCATGTCCAGCCCCCTCTCAGCGGATCCGCACCCGCGGGTCGATGGCGGCGTAGGCGATGTCGACGACCGTGTTCACCACGATGTAGATGAGCGCGGCCATCATGATCAGCACCTGCAGGACCGGGTAGTCGCGGGTCTCGAAGCCGTAGGCGAGGGCGTGCCCCACCCCGCGGAACGTGAACACGCGTTCGGTCAGCACCGCCCCGGCGAGCAGGGCTCCGGTCTGGAGCCCGATGGTCGTGACCACCGGGATGAGCGCGTTGCGCAGGACGTGGCGTCCGCGGATCGTCGCGGCGCGCAGGCCCTTGGCCTGGGCGGTGCGGACGTAGTCCTCGTCCAGCACCTCGAGCACGGACGCCCGCGTGATGCGCAGCAGCACCGCGAACGGGATGGAGCTCAGGGCCAGGGCGGGCAGGACGAGGTGGCGCAGGGCGTCCCAGGCGGCGTCCCACTCGCGGGTGAGCAGGCCGTCCAGGACGTACATGCCCGTGACGGGGGTGGCGTTGATGCCGACGGACTGGCGTCCGGACGGCGGCAGCCAGCCCAACTCGATCGCGAAGACGTACTTCAGCGCGAACGCCAGGAAGAAGACGGGCACGGCGATGCCGACGAGGGAGATCAGCACCGACCCCGTGTCGAGGATCGTGTCGCGGCGACGTGCGGCGAGGTAGCCCAGCGGCACCGCGGCCACGATCGCCAGGGTGAGCGCGAAGATGGACAGCTCGACGGTGGCGGGGAAACGGGTGAGGAAGATCTCGAACGCGTCGCGTCCGGGCAGCACGCCCGTGGAGATGCCGAACTGGCCCGTCACCGCGCGCTGCAGGAACAGCCCGTACTGCACCCAGATGGGCTGGTCGAGGCCGAGGGCCGCACGGAGGGCGGCGAGGTCCTCGGGGGTGCTGCGCTCGCCGAGCAGGGCGGACACGGGCCCGCCGGGCAGCGAACGCAGCCAGGCGAACAGCAGGATGCTGAGCACGAACAGGGTGAGGACCGCCTGCAGCAGTCGTCGGACGATGTACCTACCCACGCAGTTCCCTCACATCTGGTCGGTGGACGGCGAGCAGCGGGGGCCGTGGGTCGCGTCCACGGCCCCCGCTCGGTGGGTCAGCCCTCGATGGTGACGGTCGAGAAGTCCTCGGCCGACAGCGGGCTCGGGACGAGGCCCTTGGCCTTGTTCGAGACCACCAGGGCCGGCGGGCTGTGCGAGATCGGAAGGGCGGGGACGTACTCCTCGGCGATCTTCTTGTTCAGGTCGGACACCATCTTGTCCCGCTTGGCCGCGTCCGGCTCGGAGTCGGCGGCCACGAGGGCGTCGGTCAACTCCTGGGCGAACGGGTAGTTGCCGGTCGAGAACTGGTTGTCCTGCTTGGTGAAGAACGTGCCGATGAAGTTGTCGGCCGAGTCGTAGTCACCGGTCCAGCCCAGGAGGAAGGCGGGAGCCTCGTGCTTGTTGACGCCGTCCAGGTAGCCGCCGTTCCACGGCTTGGCGACCGGGGTGACCGTCACGCCGACCTTCTCCCAGTCACTGCGGATGGCCTCGTAGAGGGAGGCCGGATCCGGCATGTACGGGCGGGTCACCTCGGTGGGCATCCAGAACTCGATGGTGAGGTTGGCATGGCCGGCCTCGGCGAGCAGGGACTTGGCCTTCTCCGGGTCGTACGGGTGGGGCTGCAGCGAGGTGTTGTAGCCCGACACGGCCTTGGGGAAGAACTGGCTGGCCGGCTCGGCACCCTCGGGCAGCTGCGACTTCACGAGCTGCTCGCGGTTGATGGCGTACGACAGGGCCTGGCGGACCCTCAGGTCCTTCAGCGCCTCGTTCTTGGTCGCGTTCAGGCCGACGTAGAACACGTTGAAGGCCGGACGGATCGCGACGGTGTTGCCCGAGTCCTCGAGGGCCTTCCAGTCCACGGGGTTCGGCAGGTCGTAACCGTGGATGGTCCCGGCCTGCAGCTCCTGACGACGGGTCGACTCGTCGGGGATGGTGCGGACGACCATCTTCGCCACCCCGGCCTTGTCGCCCCAGTAGTTCTCGTTGCGGTTCAGCGTGACCTCACCCTTGGCGTCGTCGTAGCCGCCGAAGGTGAAGGGGCCGGTGCCCGTCGGGTACTTCGTGGCGTACTCCGGGTAGGTGAAGCCGCTGCCCTGGGCGACCACGTTGCTGGCGTCGTACTTCTCCATGGCCGCGGGGCTGTGGATGGCGTAGGCGTTGTGGGCCAGGATCGCCGGGAACTTCGACGTGACGCGCGTCAGCTTGATGGTCGCGACCATCGGCTCGCTCGCCTCGCAGCCGCCGTAGAGGGTGGGCTTTCCGTCGCCGGCGAAGCCGCCCCAGTTGTTGGCCCAGTAGTAGGCGACGGCGGTCGTCTGGGCGACGCCCTTCAGGTTGTACCAGCGCTCGAAGTTGGTGCAGATGGCCTGGGCGTCCAGGGCCGTCCCGTCGTGGAACTTGACACCTTCACGGATCGTGAAGTCCCAGCTCAGGCCGTCCGCCGTGGGCTTCCACTCCGTGGCGAGGCCGGGTGCCACCTTGGCGGTGCCCGGCTCGAAGGAGAGGAGCTCCTCGTAGATCTGCCGGGTCACGCGGAAGGTCTCGCCGTCGCTGGCGTAGGAGGGGTCGAACAACTTCGGAGCGCCGGCAGCGCCGAAGATGAACGTTGCATCGGACGCCCCAGCGCCGGCCGTCCCGCCGGCTGTGCCGGGGGCGGCGGTCGAGGCGTCACGCTGGGACGCGGCACAGCCGGTCAGCGCGATCGCCACTGCGATGGCACCCACCGCAGTCTTCATGGCACGAGAGAGCATGCTCGCTCCTTCCAAGCGGTCGGGGCAGGTGCCCGACGTCGGTTCCAGAACGAAACCAGAGCGTGGGCGGACGTGTCTGCCCCCGAAAGGCGATCGTGACCCAACCGAGACAGGGCCCTATCGTGGTCCCGTGCTCCTGTCAGACCGCGACATCGCCGCCCAGATCGAGGCTGGACGCGTCCGCCTCGACCCGTTCGACCCGACGCTGGTGCAACCGTCCAGTGTCGACGTGCGCCTGGACCGCTACTTCCGGCTCTTCGACAACCACAAGTACCCGTTCATCGACCCGTCCGAGGGACAGCCCGACCTGACCCGGTTGGTCGAGGTGGAGGCCGACGAGCCGTTCATCCTCCACCCGGGCGAGTTCGTGCTGGCGAGCACGCTGGAGCAGGTCTCGCTCCCGGACGACGTCGCGGCGCGCGTGGAGGGCAAGTCCTCGCTGGGACGCCTCGGCCTCCTCACCCACGCCACCGCGGGGTTCGTCGACCCGGGTTTCACCGGGCACGTCACCCTCGAGCTGAGCAACGTCGCGACGCTGCCGATCAAGTTGTGGCCGGGCATGAAGATCGGGCAGCTGTGCTTCTTCCAGCTCAGTTCCGCGGCGGAGCACCCGTACGGGTCGGCCCGGCGCGGCAGCCACTACCAGGGGCAGCGCGGCCCGACGGCGTCCCGCAGTTGGGAGAACTTCACGCGCTCAGTGGTGGGCTGACCGGCTGGTCCGCCTCCGCGGCGGCCAGCGCCTCGAGCGCCTCGGGCGTGACCACGCCCTGGGCCAGGTGGGACTGGAGGGCGGCGAAGTAGTGGTCCGCCTCGGGCCCCCCTTCGGGCCACAGCGCGAGCTCCAACAGGATGAAGCCGTGCAGCGCCGCGAACATCGTGAGGGCCACGGCGGTGGGGTCCTGGGTCTTGAGGATTCCCCGGTCCATCAGTTCCTCGAGCATGCCGATGAGGTGCGCCAGGTCCTCGGAGCTCACCCCGGTCGGGATCTCGGCGGAGGGCTCGAAGGAGAACATGAGCTGGAACAGCGCGGGCTGCCGGCGGGCCCAGGCCCGACAGAGGTACCCGGCCGAGGCCAGGCCCACCAACCCGGGCTCCGCGGTGCTGGGGGTGACCACCTCGTCCATCAGTTCTCCCCGCGCGACCTCCACCACGCGGTCGATCAGGCCGTCCTTCCCACCGAACATCGAGTAGATCGCGTTCGTGGAGGTACTGCACTCAGCCGCCAGGTCCCGGAGTGAGACCTCCTCTGGATGGAGGTGGCGGAGACGCTCCAGGGCCGCGGCGACGAGTCGGTCGCGCAGGTCGTCCGGGTACGTCCTGGGTCTGGGCACGAGGGGGATCTTAGAGGTTTCAGGCCGTCTCGGAGGCGACTTGCTGCAGGGCGTGGTGCCCGATCGCCGTCAGCCACGGCTGGTCGTCGGTCTCGGTGACGAGCAGCAGCCCCAGGTGCAGGGCCCACGCCTTCGCGCGGGTCCAGGTCGCCTCGTCCACGGGCCCGCCCTCGTCGATCTGACCGCGGAAGTCGGCGCGTCCGGCCGGGTCGAAGGTGAGCCACCCGGTGGCCAGGTCGCAGGCGGGATCGCCCGTGGTCACGTCCCCCCAGTCGATGACGCCGGACAACAGGCCGTCGGCCCCGCGCAGCAGGTTGTGGGGGTGCAGGTCGCCGTGGAGCCACACGTCCGCGCCGTCGTAGTCGGGGGCGTGCCGCCACGCCTCCCAGCGGGGGAGGAGTTCGTCGGCGAGGCCGTCCGCGCCCGCCCGCCGCAGCAGGTCGAGGCGCTGGCCGACGCGCTCCGCGGCGAGCGGGGTCGCCAGGGAGCCACCGCGGAAGGGGTTGAAGGGGGCCGCCGTGGGCGCGGGCACGTGCAGCGACCACAGGAAGTCCGCGAGTTGCCGCGCGAAGGCGGTGCGCTCCTCGACCGGCACGGACGAGACGGGCTCGCCCCGGATGAACTCGACCACGAGCCAGGGCCGGGGGAAGGCGTCCGAGGGTGCGCCGACGACGATCGGCTGGGGGGTCCGGAGGGTGACGAGGCCGCCCAGCAGGGGCAGCCAGGTCGCCTCGTGCTCGATCAGCGGCACGGCGACCTCGCGTCGGGGCAGCCGGACGGCCAGTGACTCGCCGAGGCGGTAGGTGTCGTTGTCCCACCCGTGCGCGTGGAGGCGGATCGGGAGGTCGGCCAGTGCCGGCGCCTGGTCGGTCAGGAGCCGCCCCACGAGGTCCGCGGAGGTGTCGAGGTCGGCAGAGGGGGCAGAGGCCATGACACCATTCCATGCCACCCGGACGGACAAGCCAAACCAGTTGCCCGAGTTGCCGGATCGAACCCGCCGGACCCCGCCGAACCGCGTGCGGCATGATGGGCGCCATGAGCGTCCTGGAAACGGCCCTGCGTGGACACCGCATCGTGGTGGAGGTCCCGCGCACCGACGTCGAGGACTGGATCGTGCTCGCCGAGGTGCTCCTCCAGGAGGGGCTGGGGGCGTGGGCGTTCCCGATCCAGCTCGTCCATCGCCTGCCCGAGGTGCTCGCACTGCACCGGCACCGCGCGCGCGTGGGCGTGTCCGGGGTGACGGACGCCGAGGGCGTGCGTCGCGCTGTGGAGGCCGGGGCCCACTTCATCCTGTCGCCGGTCGCCGGCCCCGAGCTGGTGCCGGCCGCCGGGAGCACGCCCCTGCTCGGCGGCGCGCTCACCCCGGGCGAGGTCGCCGCAGCGGCGGGGGAGGGTGCGGGCGTCGTCCTCGTCACCCCGGCGGACGTGTTGGGCACGGCGTACGCCCGGGTCCTCCCCCCGATGTTCCCCGATGTCGCACTGGTCCCGTGGGGCAGGCTCGAGCGCTACCAGTGCGAGATGTGGTTCCAGGCCGGGGCCGCCGCGGCCGTGGTGTCGGACGTCGTCCTGCGTCCGGGCGACGGCAGCGATGCCAACTCCCCTGATGAGGTGGCGCGCCGGGCGGCGGCATTCCGCGAGCTGAACGGCAACTGAGCGAAACCTGAGGCCCCCCGATTTGACCCTGAGAAAATCTCAGATAGGTTGTACTCGTCTCAGCGTCAAGCAATCGGAGTCAGAGATGTATGAAGCTCGTCGAGCCGCGGCTGCGCCGGCCGGTGACCTCGCTCCTGCCGCCGCGTTCATGGTCCCGGCCCGCCGCGCGGCGCGCACGCGTTCCGACGTCCTCCTCTCACGCGTCGCTCCCACCGCTGTCTCCGTGGCGTTGCTCGCCACGTCCGGCGCGTTCGCGCTGAATCTCCGCGCCGCCGAGCAGTCCACCACGGCGACCCCGGCCCCTGTCCGCGAGGTCGACCCGTTGAGCCGCGACAATGCGCGGGAACTGGTCCAGGAGGCCCCCGCCGAGCAGGCAGCCGCGGAGACCCCCGCCGCGGCTGCGTCCGCCGAAGCCCCGGCCGAGGGTGCCGCGACGTTCGTGGTCGGCGGCTGGGCCGACGCCTTCGGCGCCCCGGCGGGCACCAAGTACGCCCAGGCCAACCTGACCGTCCGCGCCCAGGCGTCGAGTGATGCCGCGGAGCTCGGTTCGGTCAAGTCAGGCGACAAGGTCGAGGTTCTCGACCGTGTGGTCGGTGAGTACCGCCAGGTCGCCTTCGACAGCAAGGTGGGTTACGTCCTCGACGCCCGCCTGGGTGACAAGGCTCCGGTCAAGCCGGTTGCCAAGCCCGCGACCACCAAGCAGGCCAAGGCAGCGCCCGCCGAGAAGATCACCGCTCCCGCCCCCGGCAAGTCCGTGCTGGGTCTCAAGCCGCGCGCCATGGTCGTCTACAACGCCGTCACCGCCCGCTGGTCGTTCAGCTCGATCGGTGGGTACCGTTCGGGCAACAACCTGTCCAACCACGGCTCCGGCGGCGCCATCGACTTCATGACGTACACCGACTCCGCCAAGGGCTGGGCGGTCGCGAACTTCCTGGTTGCGAACGCGGCCGAGTTCCACGTCGACCACATCATCTTCGAGCAGAAGATCTGGACGCCCTACAAGCCCTACTGGCGCCCCATGGCGAACCGTGGCTCGGTCACGGCGAACCACTACGACCACGTGCACGTGTCCGTGGTCCTGCCCTGACGACGGTTCCCCCTGACGCCTGCCGTCCCCTGGCCGCCTGGCCCCCGGTGCTCACGAGAGAGCGACGGGGGTCGGTGCATTTCTGCCCACCGCTCCGCCCGGGTCGGACATGAGCCCTAGGCTGGCGTCCATGAGTGATGTCACCAAGACCGCCGCCTGGGGCAGGCTCGCCCAGCTCAAGGAGAACTTCACCCCCGACCTGCGAGGCTGGTTCGAAGCTGACCCGGACCGCGCCCAGGCCTTCACTCGCACCGCGGGTGACCTGCACGTGGACCTGTCGAAGAACCTGCTCACCGATGAGGTGCTGGACGCCCTCGTGGCGCTCGCCGACGAGGTCGGCCTGGCCGACAGGCGCGACGCCATGCTCCGCGGCGACCACATCAACAACACCGAGGACCGCGCGGTCCTGCACACGGCGCTGCGCCGTCCGAGGGCCGACTCCCTGACCGTCGACGGCCAGGACGTGGTCGCGGACGTCCACGCCACGCTCGACAAGGTGTACGCGTGGGCGGACCAGGTTCGCTCGGGTGAGTGGAAGGGCGTCACCGGCGAGCCGATCAAGACCGTCGTCAACATCGGCATCGGCGGTTCCGACCTCGGCCCGGTCATGGTCTACGAGGCGCTCAAGGCGTACAAGCAGGACGGCCTGGAGTGCCGCTTCGTTTCCAACATCGACCCCACCGACGTCTACGAGAAGACCGTCGACCTCGACCCGGCGACGACCCTGTTCATCGTGGCGTCCAAGACCTTCACGACCCTGGAGACCATCACCAACGCCAACATGGCGCGCACGTGGCTGCTCGAGGGGCTCGAGAAGGCGGGCGCGATCGACGGCTCCGAGGCGTCGAAGACGGACGCCATCGCCAAGCACTTCGTGGCCGTCTCGACTGCGCTCGACAAGGTCGCCGCCTTCGGCATCGACCCCGAGAACGCCTTCGGCTTCTGGGACTGGGTCGGCGGCCGCTACTCGGTCGACTCCGCGGTCGGAACGGCCGTCGTCGTGGCCATCGGCAAGGAGAACTTCGAGGACTTCCTGCACGGGTTCCACGTCATCGACCAGCACTTCGCCACCACGCCGTGGCGCGAGAAC
This sequence comes from Propioniciclava sp. LT432, assembly GCF_059515965.1. Classification (NCBI taxonomy): domain Bacteria; kingdom Bacillati; phylum Actinomycetota; class Actinomycetes; order Propionibacteriales; family Propionibacteriaceae; genus Propioniciclava; species Propioniciclava sp. LT432. Next base: position 57,695 of record NZ_JCAKNE010000023.1, read on the forward strand.
GTGCCGGCGCTGATGGGCCTGCTGAACGTCTGGTACGTGAACTTCTTCAAGGCCGGCTCGCACGCGGTGCTGCCGTACGCGCAGTACCTGCACCGCTTCGCCGCCTACCTGCAGCAGCTCACCATGGAGTCCAACGGCAAGGGCGTGAAGGCGGACGGCACGCCGGTCACCACCGAGACCGGCGAGGTCTTCTGGGGTGAGCCGGGCACCAACGGCCAGCACGCGTTCTACCAGCTGATCCACCAGGGCACGCAGCTCATCCCGGCGGACTTCATCGCCGTCGCCACCCCGCACCGGGCCCTCAAGGACGGCGACCAGGACGTCCACGAGCTGTTCCTGGCGAACTTCTTCGCCCAGACCAAGGCGCTCGCGTTCGGCAAGACCGCCGACGAGGTCCGCGCCGACGGCGTGGCCGAGCAACTGGTGAGCGCGAAGGTGTTCAAGGGCAACCGGCCCACGACGTCGATCATGGCGCCGTCGCTCACCCCGTCGGTCGTGGGCCAGCTGATCGCCCTGTACGAGCACATCACGTTCACCCAGGGCGTCGTGTGGGGCATCAACTCCTTCGACCAGTGGGGCGTGGAGCTCGGCAAGGTCCTCGCCAAGCAGATCACCCCGGCCATCGGCGGCGACGCCGAGGCCCTGGGTGCCCAGGACCCCTCCACCAAGGCCCTGATCGAGTACTACCGGGCCAACCGCACCTGACCCGCCGAGGGCTCGGGTCCAGCCCGCCTAGGGCTCGGGCCCAGCCCGCCGAGGGCTCGCATCACGGGGCGCCTAAGGTGGATGCGTGACTTCCCCTCCCCAACGGCGCCCCGTGGTACGCGTGCTCGGGGTCCTCGCCGCGCTCGTCGGACTCGGCGCGGCGGCCATCGTCGCCCCCACGCTGTGGACCCGGGCCATGGCGTCCGACCGCAACCTGACCGCGACCCAAGCGCCGGCGCGCGACGTGGCGATCATCTTCGGTGCCGAGATGTATCCCTCGGGGCGGCCGTCCCCCTACCTGCGCGCGCGCCTGGACCTCGGCGTCCGGCTCTTCAAGGACGGGAAGGCCAAGGTGCTGATCGTGTCCGGGGACAACGCACCCGAGCACAACCGGGAATCCACCAACATGAAGAAGTACCTGGTGGCGCAAGGGGTTCCCGCGGAGCGCATCGTCGAGGACGAGTACGGGCTCGACACGTACGACACCTGTGTCCGCGCCCGGGACGTCTTCGGCGTCACCGACGCCCTCCTGGTCAGCCAGCGCTACCACCTGTCGCGCGCGGTCGCCACCTGCCGAGCCGTCGGGGTGGACGCCGTGGGCGTCGGCGACGTCTCGGTCAAGCGCACCAGCAAGCGCTGGGACCAGTTCGCACGCCGGGAGGTCGGCGCCAACCTGAAGATGGTCTGGGACCTGACCACACGGCGGACGCCGACCCTCGACGGCGACCGGGACGCCGTGGTCCGTGCGCTGGCGGACGCCTGACCGGTCAGGCGACGTTGCGGAACGGCGTCCGGAGCGTGACGGACGGGGGGACCCCGAAGCGCTCCCGGTAGTCCCGCGCGAACCGGCCCATGTGGGAGACCCCCCCACTGGTAGGCGATCTCCGAGACGTTGGACTCCCCGGGAGGGGCGGCGATGAGTTCGGAGTGCACAGCGTCGAGACGTAGGTCACGCAGGTGCTTCATCGGCGTGGTCCCGAGGTGCTTGCGGAAGCCCTCCTGGAGCGCCCGAACGCTGACGTGCACCGCCGCCGCGACGTCGGCGGGGGTGCACGCCTCATGGAGGTGGGCTCGCATGAACTCGATCGCTGAGGCGATGACCTTCGACGGCGGTGCGGGGGTGGCTTCGAGATCCGCCTGGGCGAGGATGAGGCCGTCGACGATGAGTTGTTCGAGGTAGTGGGCGCCACTCGTGCGGACGACCATCCCGTCAGGGGAATCGACATCGGTGAGGACCCAGAGCAGGAGCTTGAGCCACGAGAAGCCCGCAGGCGTACCGTACGCAGAACCGGCGCGAGGCGGCCTGGGTCTCGGTCCTGACCGAGGAGGAGCGGACGACCCTGAAGACCCTGCTCAGCAAGTTGGTCGATGGGCGGCGCGACATCACGCCCCAGACGAGGAACTGACGTGGTCGGTCACGACACCCGCATGAACGATCCCTTCGGCACCACCACGGCCAACACCACCGCGCAGACGGCGGCGGTCGCGCCGCAGACGGTCCACACGATCAGGTAACCCGCCAGCGGGGCGGCCGTCTGGCCGGCCTCGACGGCCTCGGCCGTCACGCCGCTGAACAGCGCCACGCCGAACACAGCGGACGCGATGGAACCGCCCACTGTCTTCGTCGCGTTGGTCAGGCCGGACGCCATGCCAGTCCGGTCAGGGGGAGCCACGGCGGCCGCGGACGCCGGCAGCGCAGCCACGAGCAGCCCCGAACCCAGGCCCGCGACGACCATGTTCGTCAGCGTCTGCGCGAGCGTGTCGTGGAACGGCAGGAACAGCAGGTAGCCGACCGCCACGAACGCGGACGCCGCCACCAGCGCCCCGCGCGGCGAAAGCAGCCGGGAGGCCAGCGGCAGGAGCAGCGCCCCGACGGCCAGGGACAGCACGTAGGCGCCGATGATGAGGGACACCGAGCCGGCCGACAGGCCCAGGCCGTGGCCCACGGCGTCCGGGTCGGTGCGCGCGAAGGTCGACAGCGGCACCTGCGCGCCGAGCACGGAGACGCCGAAGAGACCCGCCGTCAGCTGCACGGGCCACTGGGCGGGGGAGGTGAGCATCCGGACGTCCACGAGCGGCTCGTCCACGCCCCGCTCGTGGCGGACGAACGGCACGAGCACCGCGAAGGCCGCGACGAGGGCGAGCCAGGTCCACGGGCTCACCACCCCCACCAACCGCACGAGCGACAGGCCCGTCATGAGCAGGACGAGGCTGAGGGTGAGCCAGGCGATGCCGCCGGTGTCCAGGCGCCCGGACGCCGTGGGCGGCAGCGGGGGCACCAGCGCGGCGATGGCGACCAGGCAGAGCGTCACCGCCACGGCGGGCAGGGCCAATGTGACGGTGAAGGGAAGGACGTCCACCAGCCCGCCGGAGGCCAACGCACCGGCGATGACGCCCGCCTCGAGCGCGAACACGAGCAACGCGGCGGCGCGGCGGGTGTCGCCCGGGACGTCCGACGACCCGCCCCGGGAGGCGGTCAGGTAGATGATCGCCACCTCGAGCGGGAGCCAGACGGCGTACGAGCCCTGCAGTCCCCACGCCACCAGCAGCGTCGCGAACGACGGCGCGAACGCGACACCCCACGACGCGAGGGCGGTGAGGGCGGTGGCCGCCAGCAGGATGCGCTTGTGGCCCCACAGGTCGCCCATCTTCGCGAGGATCGGCACCGACAGCGCCGACACCATCAACTGGGCGGCCTCGAGCCAGTTCACGTCGGCGTCGTGGACGTCCACGCGCCGCGCGATGTCGGTCAGGATCGGGGTGTAGTAGCCCTGCAGGATGCCCGAGGTGATCTCCACCAGGGCCAGCGCGAGGACGAGGGCGCCCAGACCGGCCAGGCCGCGTCGCGGGTGGGTCATGCGCAGGCCTCCTCGATGAGGCGGGTCATGAAGCGGACGCCCTCGGCCAGCGTCACCACGGACACCTGCTCATCGGCGGCGTGGATCCGGGCGCGGTCGCCGTTCGACATGCGCAAGGGCGCGAAGCGATAGACGTGGTCGCACCACGGAGCGAAGCGGCGCGCGTCCGTGGCCCCGTTCTGGACGTACGGCGAGGGCACGGCGTCCGGGAAGACCTCGCTCGCCACGCGGGTCAGGAGAGTCCAGCGGTCGTCGTCGGTCCTCGAGATGCGGGACGCCTCGGTCGCACCCTCGACCGTGATGGCGATCGAGCGATCCGCGATCGCGCGCCGGAGGTACGCGACGGCGTTCGCGACGGTGGTCCGGGTGTCCAGGCGGAGGTTCACCACCGCCTCCGCCCGCGTCGCGAGCACGTTGGACGCCGGCGACCCGGCCAACTGCGTCACCGCCATCGTGGTGCGCGCGACCGCCGCGGTCTCGGGGCCGGCGGCGATGAGGGCCCGGGCGAAGAGGGGCGCGAGGGCGTCCGCCCTGGTGTAGAGCGCCCTCAGCCCGCCGGTCGCGTGGGCGCCCAGGGTGGTCAGCATGGCGCGGGTGGGGGCGGCCAGCCGGGCGGGGAACGGGCGCCGTTCCAGCCGGACGACCGCGCGGGCGATCCGCGCCGTGGCGCCCCTCTTGTGCGGCGTCGAGGCGTGGCCGCCGGCGTCCGCCGTGCTGAGCCGAACGGTGAGGATGCCCTTCTCCGCCACCGCGATCATCGCTGCGGGCGTGGCGACGCCGGGCAGGAGGCCGCCGTCCACGACCGCTCCGCCCTCGTCGAGCACCAGCCACGGCCGGACGCCGCGGGCGCGCAGCAGGTCGGACGCCTCCTGCGCGGAGGTCCCGGCCACTTCTTCGTCGTCCCCGAACAACAACCACACGTCGCGGCGCGGCGAGAAGCCCCGGCCGAGCAGGCCCTCGACGGCCTCGGCGATGGCGAGCAGGGCGCCCTTGTCGGCGAGGGTTCCGCGGCCCACGAGCCTGCCGTCCCGCAGGGTCGGGGTGAACGGGTCGGACGTCCAGTCCTGGCCGTCGACGGGCACCACGTCCTGGTGGGCCATGAGCACGAGGGGCTCGGCGTCGGCGTCCGTGCCGGGCCAGCGGAACAGCAACCCGTGGCGTCCGACGCGTGTCAGTTCGCAGCCCTCGTGCAGCAGCGGGTACAACTCGGCGAGCGTGGCGTGGAGGCCCTCGAATGGCTCCGGATCGGTCCCCTCGGGCTCGGGCGAGGTGATCGTCGGATGGGAGACGAGGCGTCCCAGGCGATGGGCGAGCTCGTCGGGTGAGTCCATCGCGTCAGGCTAGGACCTTCGGCCGGGACACCGCACCCCCGTGCTGCATTTTGTTGAGGCGAAGTACCCCCATGATGACCAGTTCTGTTTACACACAATGCAGCACGGGGGAGGGCTCCTCCCGTGTGGGAGAATGTCCATCATGCAATCGCTCGCCTCGCTGCTCACCGCGCGCGTCGAGGCCGCAGCCGGGGTCGACCCGGAGATGCGGCCCGCCACGAAGCCCCAGTTCGGACACTTCCAGAGCAACGTGGCGCTGCGCCTGGCCAAGACCGAGGGACGCCCCCCGCGTGAGGTCGCCGCCGCGCTGATCGAGCGGATCGACGTCGCCGACCTGTGCGAGCCCCTCGAGGTCGCCGGCCCGGGCTTCATCAACTTCCGCATCAAGTCGAGCGTGCTGGCGCGGGCGGCGTCCGACCTGCTCGCGGACCCGCACGCCGGCATCGACCAGGTGGCGCAGTCGCAGAAGATCGTCATCGACTACAGCTCCCCGAACGTCGCCAAGCAGATGCACGTCGGCCACCTGCGCACGACGATCATCGGAGACTGCTTCAACCGCGTCCTCACCGCGCGCGGCAACAAGGTCCTGCCGCAGAACCACATCGGCGACTGGGGCCGCCAGTTCGGCATGCTCATCGAGCAGACGCTGGACGAGGGCCTCGACCTCTCCACGCTCGACCTCGCGGGCGCCGAGGAGCTCTACAAGCGCGCCAACGAGCGGCTCAAGGCGGACGAGGCCTTCGCCGACCGGGCCCGCTCGCGCGTCGTGCAACTGCAGGCGGGTGACGAGCGGACCCGCGGCATCTGGCAGCGCCTCATCGAGGTCTCGCTGGTGGGCTTCAACGAGACCTATGACCGGCTCGGCGTCCGGCTGACCGACGAGCACATCGCCGGCGAGTCGTTCTACAACGACATGCTGGAGGACGTCTGCACCGACTTGGAGTCCCGCGGCATCGCCGTCGTGGACGACGGTGCGCTCGTCGTGTTCGTCGACGGCTTCGAGGCGCCGGCGATCCTGCGCAACCGGCACGGTGGGTACGGCTACGACGTCACCGACGTCGCAGCCCTGAAGTACCGCGCCGAGACCCTCAGGGCCGACCGCCTCATCTACGTCACGGACGCCCGCCAGCGCAACCACTTCGAGCTGGTCTTCGCGGTGGCCCGCAAGGCCGGTTATGTCCCGGACGAGCTGGTCACCGAGCACGTCGGCTACGGCATGGTGCTCGGACGCGACGGACGTCCCTTCTCCACGCGCGAGGGCACGGCCGCCTACCTGATCGACCTGCTGGACGCCGCCGAGGAGCACGTCTCGCGCCCGGTCGCGCTGGCGGCGATCAAGTACGCGGACCTGTCCAACCAGCTGCAGAAGGACTACGTCTTCGACGCCGAGCGGATGACCGCGACGACCGGCGACACCGGCCCCTACCTGCAGTACGCGCACGCGCGCGCCAACCAGATCCTCCGCCGGGCCGAGGCGGACGGCATCGCCTGGTCCGACATCACCGTGCTCGAGGAGCCGGCCGAGCAGGCGCTGGCGCTGCTGCTGTCCCGCTTCGGTGAGATCGTCGCGCTCGTCGCCGAGGACCTCCAGCCCCACAAGCTGTGCACCTACCTGTTCGAACTCGCCTCCGCGATGAGCGTGTTCTACGAGCAGTGCCCGGTCCTGAAGTCCTCCGGCGAGGTGCGGGCGTCCCGGCTCGCGCTCTGCGCGACGACCAAGCAGGTGCTGGCCACAGGCCTCGGCCTGCTGGGCATCGAGGCGCCGGACCACATGTGAGGTTCCGAACTACTTCTTGGACCTCTTGTCGTCCTTCTTGGCCCGGCTCTTCTTCGCCTCGCGCTTGAGCTTCTCGGGGGCCTTGCCCTCCATGTCCTCGGGCGTCAGCCCCCGGAGTTCATCGGGGTGGCTGAGGCGGTCGACCGCGAGCCAGGCGGCTCCCACGATGCCGGCGGCATTGCGGAGCTTGGCCGGAACGATGGGGGTCTTCAGCTTCAGCAGGTGCAGGAACTGGTCGGATTCCTTCGAGACTCCTCCCCCCACCACGATGAGGTCGGGCCACGTGTAGAACTCGAGGCGCTCGTAGTAGGGCTGCAGGCGCTGGGTCGCCCACTCCTCGTAGCTGAGGCCCTCGCGGTCCTTGACGGACGCCGCGGCCTGCGGCTCGGCGTCCTTGCCGAACATCTCGATGTGGCCGAGCTCTTGGTTGGGGATGAGCACGCCCTTGTGGATCACGGCCGTGCCGATGCCCGTCCCGAGCGTGGTGACGATGACGAGTCCCGGGTGGTCCTTCGCCGCGCCCCAGAGCACCTCGGCGATGCCCGCGGCGTCCGCGTCGTTGACGAGCGTGATCGGACGCCCGAGCGTCTCCTCGAAGATGCGCTCGGCGGGGGCGTCCACCCAGGTCGGATCGATGTTCGCCGCCGATCGCGTGATGCCGTGGGTGACGACCGCGGGGATCGTGATGCCGACCGGTCCATCGCCCAGCTTGTCGGCGAAGTGGTCGGCGATCTGCTTGACCACGGCCGCGACGGCCTCCGGGGTGGCCGGCTGCGGGGTGACGATGCGCAGGCGGTCGACCGCGAACTCACCCTTCTTGAGGTCGACAATGGCTCCCTTGATGCCGGAACCGCCGATGTCGATGCCGAGTGCGTACCGCGTCTCCATGGGGGAAACACTAGTGGCACGGAGGGTCACTGGGGGAGCGCCTCCTGCGACCCCGCGAGGGGCGCCGGGAGGGAGGCGGGCAGCGGGGCGGTGGACGGCGTCCACAGATCGGATGCCGCGGTCAGCACCACCCCCGCGCGGTCCGCCGAGACGGACGCCTCGCGCAGGCCGGGCGGGCTGATGAGTTCACCCATGCGGGAGGCCCGGGCGAGGTCCATCTCGGTGAAGGCGAGCCAGCGCGCCTGCGCTCCGTCGAGGTGGCGGATGTGGGTGGCGCCGAGCGCGTGGGTCGTCACCGCCTGAACTCCGGCCAGGCCCAGCCTGCGTTGGAGGGGGCCCTGGCTGATCGTCACGGCCTGGAGCCGGGCGTGGGGGATGATGAACTGGCGGCGGTTGATCCAGCCGGAGCGCCCGACGAGAACCTGGTCGTCCACCGCGAAGCCCTGCCACTCCCACTGCAGCGGGTCGAGCCAGCGGGCGCGGTCCGGCGTGCGGGTGAAGCGGAGCTTCTCCAGTTCCAGGCCCGGCCACAGGGCGGCCAGCGCCACCTGCACCTGGGCGGGCGTTCCGAACGGCAGGTAGATCGTGGACGCCGTCGGGTCCTCCTCGTCGCCCTCGGCACCCAGGACCGTGATGTCGAGGCGAGCCCGGTTGAGGAGGCGCCAGATGATCGGCTGCATCGTCGTGACCGCCTGCACGCGGTGCACCGGGATGGTCTGGGAACGCAGCGTGAGGAGGCCGCGGGTGATGCGGAGGCCGGCCGGGGTGCGCGCGAGAGTGTAGTTGAACTGCCCGAACAAGCGCTTCGACAGGTAGCCGAGCAGGGCCAGCCCCATGCCGGCCAGGCCGCCGCCCCAGGCGAGCGCGTTCCAGTCGAAGAGGGCGGCCAGCGCGATCGGGACGAGGAACCCGAGCACGATCAGCGGCGTGTCCATCGTCGCGAAGGCGCTCAGGATGATCTCGCCCGGGCTGAGGCGCACCAGGATCTGGTCGCCCTCGCCCGTGTCGTCCCAGGCGGACGCCGTGCGTCCCGGCTCAGCCGTCGACGCAGTGCGTCCGTGGGCCCGGACCATCAGGTGGTCACGGATCTCGACCGAGCGCCTGCGTGTCAAATACTTCAGGGTCGCCCCGCCCTCGGCGCCCACGTCGATCTGCACCTGGGCCAGGCCCAGGAGACGGGCGGCGAACGGCTGGGTGACGTCGACGGACTGGATGCGGCTGAACGCAATGCGCCGGCTCTCCTGGAACGCACCCGTGTTCTCGAGGCGGAACTCGCGGTCGTCGATGACGAACTTCGTCGTCCACCAGGACCAGTAGCCGAAGCCGAGGCCGATGACGAGGGCGGCGGCGACGAAGAAGACCCACCACGGCACGTCGGTCAGCCAGTCGCTGAACTTGTCGATGTCCTGCCAGATAGGGTCGCCCTGCAGGAACGAGCTGATGGCGAACCAACCCAGGGCCACCACGCCGAGCCAGAGGCTCACCAGCGGGCTGAGCGGGTGCAGGCGTTCCTCGATGACGGGGCCGGACGCCGTGGGCTCGGGCTCGCTCACAGGCCGGACCCCTCGGCGTCACTCATCTCGATGATGAGGTCGCGAAGCGCCGTCGCCTCGTCGGCCGGAAGCCCGGGGATCGTCGCGTTGCCGGCCGCGCTGGCCGTGACGAGCTCGACGGTGGACAGGCCGAAGGCGCGTTGGAGGGGTCCTGAGCTCACCTTGGCGACCTGCATGCGCCCGAAGGGCACCACCTCGAGATGGCGGAACATGACGCCGCCCACGACGCAGAGATCCTTGTCGCGGCGGGCCCAGCCCAAGGACCTGACGTAGCGGCCCGCGCGGAGGTACAGCCACAACCAAGCCATCAAGCCCACGCCCGCGATCGCCCAGGGGAGCCACGATGGCGCCGTGTCGGGAAACATCACGGCCAAGGACACCGCGACAGGGACGACGACCAGGGCCAGCCAGATGGTCATGGTGATCCGCTTCACCGTCGCCAGCTTGGGCGACACGCGGCGCCAAGAGTCCGACGGCGGAGCGAACGGCTCGACCCCGTTCGCCGGCAGACCCGCCAGGCGGGGGTCGGGCACGAACGGCATCGTGGGCGCCGGGGACTCTGCTGGCTCGGACTGCATGGGTATCACCCTAGGAGGTCACTCGGACACTGCTCTGCTTCCTTGTGTCCAAACCCGCTCGATCGGGGTTCAGCGCTGGCGGCGCTTGCCCTTGGCGTCGATGCCACCGAACAGGACCAGGCCCTTGAGGACGATGGTCGGAGCACCCGGTGCGGGCTGGATGTTCTTCACGTCCGTGCCACCGAAGATCGCCACGGTCTCGTTGCGGATGTTCACGCCCTCGGGGACCGTGACCTCGACGCCGCCGAAGGCGCAGAACACGTTGAGGGTGACGACGTCCGAGGCGAAGGTCGCGTCGCGGAAGTCGAACGACGAGCCGCCGAACAGCGTCACGTTCGAGATGTTGCGCCGCGCGCGCCACGCGCCGGCTCGCTCCATGCCGCCGAAGATGGCGAACGTGGTCTCGGCCTCGTTCGTGTCGATCGAGCGGTCGATCGGGGCGCCCGCGGAGGAGAAGGCGCCGATCGTGCGTCCGGGGGTGGAGCCCGGGACCAGGTCGGCCGTCAGGCCGCGCAGGTCGTCAAAGGTCTTGGCCTCCATCGCCTGGGCGAGGCGGATGTCGTGCTCGTCGCGGGTGAGCCGCCCGTCGGCGTACGCCGCGGAGAGAAGGTCGGTGACGATCGCTCGATCGGAGTCAGCCGCGCGCATGTGGCCGGGGAAACGGTGGGGCTCGGGGTACGCGTTGCTCATGACCCAAAGCTAGCCTCCCGCGCGACGGATCCGAACGGTGTTTCGAGGGGTGCGGGGGGAGACCGGGGAACCCCCTGAGCGCCGACGTGCGAGGGGCACCTTGGCTCGCTATGATGGCCGGGTTGCGCGAGCAACACGCGGGCGTAGCTCAATGGTAGAGCGCCAGCTTCCCAAGCTGGACACGCGGGTTCGATTCCCGTCGCCCGCTCCAATCGAACAGTGCTTGTCACTGTGCATTTCCGTCCGGTCCCGAGTGGTGGCCCGCAACCTCGCCCTGTCCGCCGTGCCCAATACGTGCCCAATGGGTGCCCAACTGAGCCTCCACGAGAGCGTCCATTCCCTCCGCGATGGCACGGTCCCGGTCCGCAGTCCGGTGCTGGTAGAGCAGCGCCGCGTGGAGGTTCGCGTGCCCCATCCGGCCCATCAGCTCGCGTGTGCTCGCCCCCGTCATTGACGCCAGATGGTTGCCCGTGTGCCGCAGGTCGTGGACGCGGTAACCCGACAGTCCGGCACCCAGAAGGGCCTGCTTCCAGACCCTGGCGAAGTTTGCCCGCAGGGGAGTGGCGCCCTGGGGACCGACGAACACCCGGCCAGCGGGACCGGGCTCCGCGAACGTCGCGAAGTGCTCACGGATGGCCGGCGCCAACGAGGCCGGAAGGCTCACCCTGCGAAGGCCAGCAGCCGTCTTCGGCTCCTTGATCGTCAGCTTCGAACCCATCTCGGAGACCGCACGACTGATCCGGACCGTTGAGGCGTCCAGGTCGAAGTCGGACTTCCGCAGCCCAAGCAGCTCGCCCCAACGCAGCGACCCGAACACAGCGAGCAGGACCAGCAGGCGATACCGCGGCTCGATCGCCTCCGCCAGCCGGCCCACCTCTTCCAAAGTCAGCACCGGACGTTCAGCAGGCTTCTCGATGGCAGCGCCGCGAATGCGGCACGGGTTACGAGCTACGATCGCGTCATCGACGGCCGTGGCGAAGATCGACCTCAACAACCGGTAGCTCTTCGCGACCGTGCTCGCACCGAGGCCGCCGTCCAGCAGGCCCTGGCGCCACGTGCGGACGGTGCCGGCGTCCACCTGGCGCAGCTCGTACTTGCCCAGCGGCGGCTCGATGTGGAGCCGCATCAAGGTCTTGTACAAGACGCGCGTGCGATCGGAGAGCCCGGATCGCTCGTCGATCCACCGGTTACCGAAGTCGGCGAGCGACGCCCCGCCCAGGGTGGTGTCCACCCACGTCCCGCGAATCATGTCAGCCTCGCACAGCTTCAGCCACCGGTTGGCGGACGCCTCGTCCGGGAACGTCATTGGCGCTGTCCGGCGCAGGCCGTTGGGGGCGATGTATCGCGCCTGCACCCGTCCCGATGGCAGGGTTCGCAGCGACCCGAACGCGCGCTTGCCGCGGGACATGGTCACCGCCTCCCGTAGACCACGGCGTCGACGGCATTCGCCTCGACGAACTCCCGCAGGGTCTCTTCGCGGAACCGCACGTGGCGACCAACCTTGATGAACTCGATGCGACGCTCGGCGATGAGGCGCCGCGGGAAGCGCTCCGACGTGCCGAAGAACTCGGCAGCCTGGGCGACGGTGAGCAGACGTTTCCATGATCACTCCTTGGGGTGTGTGGCCACGTCAAGGTGCGGTCAGACGCCGCAGCGGTCAGACGTGGCCGTCGGAGGACCGCAGCGAGCGCAAGAAGCGGGGAGCGCTGCCAACCGGGCCGCATTCGGCCGGGGCAGTTCAGGATGTCCCGAGTCCCCGGGCCGTTCCCGAGACTCCGTGTGAAAGGGCGCCGGCCCGTCGATGGCCGCGGATGCCCAGGGTTACTGCTGGTCGTATACCTCGGCCCACACCAGTCGGGTGGGCAGGCAGATAGCGCGTGGGACCACGGGCGGACGCGCGTGCTCAGGGAGTTGGTGCCAGAAGTACCAGCGCCACTCCTCGACGATGCTCACGTAGTTGCCCGTGTCATCGGTGAACACATTCGTGGCGGCGCGCATGTCGTACTGAGGGCCCTGCCGGCTGTTGGTAGCCACCCGCAGGCCCTGAACGTGGGCGAGGTCGTCGACCGGCACCCACCTGACGGGGGGCGGGGCGGGGTAGCGTTCGAGTTCCATTTCGTCGAGGTCGACGAGGCGGCCGAAGGCGTCGAACTGCAGCTGGCCGAGGGGATCGTGGTCGTCGTGGTCGTGTTCGGTCATGGGGTGCCTCCCGGGGTGGTGAGGGTCCGGGTGCCGTAGACGGACACGTGCACGTGGTCGCGGTGGGCCTGGGTGTCGTTGGGTCCGCTGTAGCAGGAGGTGGTGGCACAGGCCCGCCACCCGCCGGATTGCCGTTCAGCATTCCATACGCTGCTGTCCCAGATGACGTACTTGACGCCGAGGCGTTGGTGGTTGGCGACGACCCAGTCGGCGATCCGCTTGCCGAGCTGGTTGCCGGCGGGGGTGCGCCAGTTGGGGATCATGATGTCGATCGCGCCACCGCGGGGGTGGTCGGAGACACCGGAGCGTTGGGCGACGCCGTACCAGGTGGTGATCTCGGGCCAGGCTTGCTTGGCGCAGCGGAGCAACAGGAGCGCGTCGGGCAGGAGTCCGCGTTCGATCGCTAAGCCGGTGGCGGGGCAATCCCCGACGATGGAAGGGCCGCATTCGCCGCCGTCGATCAGGTCGGGGGTGCCGCCGGAGCTGATCGCGCCGTTGCGGAACATGGACACCAGTTGTCTAGCGGCGCGTTCGTGACGGGCGTAGGCGGTGGGGAACGCGGAGCGTTGCACGGCTTGGGCGGCTTGGGTGACAGGCATGGCCTCCCAGCCGGCGATGTTGGTCAGGCCGGGGATGTGGTAGCCGGCGGGCCCGGCGGGACGCACCCCAGCAGCCTGAGCGGCCTGGACGTCGGCGGCGGTGACGGTGCGGCCGGTGAAGAAGACGGTGAAGGCGTACTCGGGGTCGTTGACCTGGGCGAGGGTGCCGTACCAGCCGGGCAGGGTGCGTTGTTGCATGGGGCCGGCGTCCCCGTCACCGTTGGGTTGGGTGATGCGCGGGTCGGAGCCCCACGCGGATTCCTGGGCGAGGACGACGAGGCCGACGACGGCACCTTGGTCGCCCATGCCCTGCCGGTGGGCGATCTGCCACAGGGTGAGGGCGAGCCGCACCTGGTCGGGGGACAGACCCTCCATGGACGGCAGGGGTTGGGAGCCGTCCCAGCTGGGCAGGCACGATCCACCCGGGAGCAGGGTGTACGGCTGGCTGGCCCGGACGCCGAGGATCGATTGGGCGACGAGCATGGGGGTGAGCACGATCAGGCTGGCCAGCATCGCCAGCACGGTGACGAAGGCCACCAGGACGTGGCGGAGGGTCTTGGACTGGAGCAGGGTGCCGACGATCTGGGCGGCCATGCGCAGGGTTACTGGATCCATGACCGTTCCCGTCCGATCGCGGTGACCCGCCACCCATGTGTGGCCGTGGGGTCACGGGTCAGTCCGAGCCACAGGGGTCCCTCACAGGACGTGGGCACGGTGACCAGCACCGACTCCGGGGTGATGTCGGCCACCGTCAAGGCGCCGGCGAGGGCGCAGGCGGGCGGAATCTCGTCGGGGTCGGTCACGCTCAGCTGCTCGGCGAGCTGCTGGGTGGCGGTGGACGCAAGCCGAGCGGCCCGGTCTGCGGGGTCGGCGGTCGACCAGGCGGTCAGGAACTCTTGCACCGCCTCCTGGAGTCCGTGCGGAGTGCCAACGCGGACGGCCGGGGTCGAGACGCTCCGAACCGAGGTGGAGGCCGCCGTGGCCGGGCTGGGCGCGGTCGCTGTGTGGCTGCCACCCAGGAGGTAGACGGCCGTGGTGATGGCGGTGACCAGAAGGAGGGCCACGAGGATCCACATGGTCCGGGGGCCGCAGTCGCTAGCCATGACGGGCCCCCTCACGAGAGGCGGGGGACCGGTAGGTGAGGTCGTCGCGCACGCGGCCGTGCTCGTCGAGGGTCGGCTCGGGCAACTTCACGTACTCTTCGGTCCTGGCGAAATGCCCGTCACTGGTGTAGACCGCCTCGGTTTGGACCACTACGCCCTTCGGGTAGATGACCTCACCAGAGGCGCTCCCACCGCCAGAGCCTGAGGGTGAGCGGGGTCCTAGTGGTCGGGGTGCGGTGTGTGCGCCGGTGCTGTCGTCGGTGCCACGACCGTTGTCGAGCGGGGCGGCGACCAGTGCCGGTTGATCGGAGCGGCCCAGTGTGGGCAACCCGTCGCGGACGGCCGAGCCGGTGGGCTCTCCGGGCGTTTGGGTCCACCTGGGGGTGGGGGCTGCCATCGGAGTGTGGTGCTCCTCGGCGGCCGGCTCGTCTGCGTCGTTGTCGGGGGTGTCGGTGGCGAGCCACTTGATGCCGGCGGCCAGGCCGATGGCCTTGGCGAGGTAGTGGGCGTTCGGGTCCAGGCCGGGGGTGATGGTCTTGAGCGTGTAGAAGGGTTTGGTGACGGCGAACCCGACAACGCTCAAGAGCACGATCCACAAGAGCTTCTCGGGGGTGCTGATCGGGGCTGCCATGACGGCGCCGAGGACGATGGTCATGATCCCGGAGGCGAGGGTGAACTTCGCGACGCCGATGAGGGCGGCGGTGAACCGGTCCCACGCGGATTGGAGGAACCCCCAGCCGGTGGGCAGGATCCCGATGACGGCCATCAGCGGGATGGTGACGGCGAGGGCTTGCATCAGGATCCGGCAGAGCAGGATCATCGCCAGGCACGTCCACACATAGAGGCCGGTGGCGATCCCGACTGCCCAGGCGAGCACCGCGGGCCCGGTCCGGTCGGTGCGACCTCGGAAGGCGGTGTAGGCGGCGGGGTCTTCCTTCTCGAGTTCGGCGGCGAGTTCGGTGAACGCCTGCTGTTTGGCGTCCCGCAGCCTGGTGGGCGCCTCCGGGTCGGCGCGCATGGCCTTGACGTCGGACCACGAGTAGTGGGTGGCGGCGAACAGGCGCGGGCCGTACTCCTGGGCGGTGGGGCCGTCGTTGCCGAACTGGCCGACCAGCCAGCTCCGATACAACGATTCCCGCACGATGAGGTCGGTCGAGGAGCCGGACTTGGTGATCGTGCCGGCGGTCGCGGTCTGCACGGCCAGGACGGACTGGTCGGCTGCTCGGGCGAGGGCGTCGGGGGCGACGAACGCCACCGCAGAGACACCGACCGCGGCCAGGACGATCAGGAGGGAGTTGAGGGCGTCGTGGTAGCGGCTTCGGCGGGCTTGCCACACGACCCACACCCCCAAGAGGGTGACGGTGATCGGCAGCCACACCCCGCTGATGAGTGGTGCCAGGGTGCCGGCGATGGTGCCGGCCATCTGGGTGAGCCAGTCCAGGGACTGCCCACCGGCCATGCTTTCGAGGGCGTCGAGGAGGGCGAGGCCGGCGGCGTCGATGCCGAGGATCAGGTTGGCGGTGTGGTTGCCGGCGGCCCAGCCGGCGTCGTTGATGAGGTCGACGCCGCAGCCGAGGTCGTAGGTGTCGTAGCGCCAGCTCCACCCGTACACGTCGCTGATGGGCACGGTCGGGTCGGTGAACGGGTCCGGCGCCCGGTCCGGAATCGAGGCGGGTTCACTCGACACCAGACCGGCCGCACCCGTGCGGGGCATCGCCGGTTCGGGCGGGTTCTGGCACGGGTTGAACGGTGCTGCGGACGCCGACGGTGGAGCGCCGACCATGAGCAGGACGACCAGGAGGCAGGCGGTCGCGAGGCCGCGGATCCAGCTGGTCATGACGCCCCCTCAGCCTGGGTGGGGTCGTCGAGGAGGGGGATGGTGTCGAACAGGTCGGGGTCGATAAACGGTGCCGGCTGCGCATCAAGGACGGTGTGACGACGCGGCCGACCGGGGGTGGTCTGCAAGGCTTTCCGCAGGGAGGGGTGCCAGTCGAGGTCGATGCGCAGCCGTCCAACCCGGCCGCTGGGGTCGCGCCACACGAACTCACCGGTCTGGCCGGCCGTGTCGTCGGTCCGGGGTGAGAGGCCTTGGATGACGGGCGCGTAGTCCTCCGACACGGCCAGCAGTTGGCAGGCCTTCGCCGCGGCGGTCGGGCTCTTGAGCCGGCCGACGAACGCTGATCCGATCAGGGCGTCGACCCGGCCGATGGACAGGTGGTCGTCGGGGTGCTGGGAGGCAGCACCGACGGCGGTGTTCCACTTGCGCGAATCGCGGGAGAGGCGGACGAAGAACGCTCGTCCGGAGCCCCATTGGCCCATCAGGTGGTTCTCATCCAGGAAGATGTTCTTCCGCACCCCCCGCGGCCGTGAGTACACGAACTTGGAGGCGAAGAACGCCGCCAAATGCAGCAGGGGTTGGGTGTAGCGCTCCTCCGCCCCCCAGAACTCCCGATCGGTCCCTTCGGGGGGTGCGGACAGGCCGGGCATGGTGACGACGACGAGGGTGGCGTCGGCGGCGCCCTGGTCTTCGAGGGGATTCTCGTGGCCGGGGACGATCAGCTCACCGAGCGGGAACTCAGCGGCGGCGGCGAGTTCTTCGGCGAGGTGGCCGGCGAGCTCACGACGGCGCTCGTTCGCGTCTTCGGCAGCGATCTGGCGGAGTTGGGTGATGATCCACCGTGGGTTGGCCTGGCTGTCGGGAAGGCCGCGTTCGAGGAGTTGTTGGCGGACGCCGCGGACGACCTCGAGGAGGAGGACGTCGGTGCCGACCATTTTGAGCACGTTCGAGGGCAGCCACATTCGCAGCACGTCGAACATGAGCTGTTGCCGTTCGGCCTCGGCCCGGCGGACGGCCCGCGCGAGTTCGGGGGCATCCACTGTCCCATCCGCACGACGGAAGGTGTCCACTGCCGGTTCGGGGATCAGCTGGTAGGGCGACAGGGTGCCGGGGGTGGCGGCGGTCAGGTCGAGTTTGCGGGCGAACGGCGCCAGCTCGGGCAGGTCACACAGGGCGGCCAGCGGGCCGGACGGGTCGAGGATGATGGTCGGTTCCCCGGCGCGGACGGCGTTGTAGGCCAGTGTGCCGATCAGGACGCTCTTGCCGGCGCCGGGTTCGGCGCTGATGGTGAACAGGCCGGGGGTGTTGAGGACTTCGGGGCCGTAGTGCATGTCGAAGCACACCGCCCGCCGGGCCGTCCCGGAGCCGTAGCCCAGATAGGGGCCGGTAGGGGTGCCGAGGTCAGCACCCACATTCGGTAGGCCGGCGGCCAGGTACTTGATCGGCAGCCGGCGTTGGAACCCCTCCTTCAGCCGCGGTTCACCAGGCACGAACTCCTTGAGCTGGGCGGGTTGGCCGAGGGTGTGGGCGGCTTCGATGTGGAACCGTTCCCCGAACCGGGCGACGATCCGGGCGGCCTGCTCGATGGCCTGGTCCTTCGTGTCGGCGAAGGTCGCTACGCGGATGGTGCCCAGGAACCTCGCGGCCGCCCGCACGTCACCGTCGGTGACCTGGTCCAGATTCACGGTGGCCGCGTGAATCGCCCGGTCGACCGCCGGGGGCGGGGTCAGCTTGTGCTCGTGGTAGTGCCGGCGAATCGCCTCAGCACGCAACTGCTCCCGGGCCAGGGTGCCCTCCAGGACACTCGGTCGGAGCAGGATCCCGTTCAACGACCACTCGACGCCGAACGGCAACGAGTCGAGGGCGAGCATCCACGGTTCGCGGCCGTTCTCTGGCCAGGTCTGCTCCGGCATCGACCCCAAGGAGACGACCGCGACGTGGCGGTCGACGGCGTGGCCGTGGCGTTCGGTGTGCACCGTCACGGTGGTGCCGAAGGGTTCGGCGGTCCAGGCGCAGCGGTGGGTGGCGGCGGCGAGTTCGTCCGGCGACCAGCGGGAGGCGCCCACCCCGGCGGCGGCGGGGACGGGAACGCCCATCGACAAGGACCGGTGGAACAGGAACGCCATGTCCCGCGAGTTGAGCGGGTGGGCGTCGAAGCCCGGGCCGCGCATGATCCGCTCCACACCGGCGACCTCGTTGAGCACCTTCACCGTCGCCTGGTCCGGATGCTTCGTGCCACTGACCAGCTCGGTGAGCACTTGCTTACTGACGGGTGGGCAGACCCACACGCCGACGGCGACGAGTTTCTGGTCCAGGCCGGTGGACTGCAGGCGGTGTTGGGCGTGCTGCAGGTAGCGGTCCCACGTTTCCTCGGACACGTCGGGGAGGCGGTGGGGGCTGGCCTCGTCCAGGGCGCGGGCGAACTCGAACGCCGGATAGGGCCGGGTGGTCACCCGCAGCCGCAGCGGGCGGCCCTCCACCTCGACGCCGAGGCTGCTGGTCAGCGCGCCGAGCCGGTAGGTGACCTGGTCCCACAAGTGGACGCGTTCGGTGTGGGTCTTGAAGTCCCAGTTCTGCGGGCCGAGTTCGAACCAGCAGAACACCCCGCCGGTGGTGAACTGCAGGGGGCCGGCGACCGCGACCGTCGCCAGATCCAAGCTGACGGGGCGGGGTTCGCGGAAGGTGGCGAACCGGTTGGTGAGGGTGTGCCAGCGCGACACGGCGCGCCGCGGCAGGGTGCTCGTCATGAGTGGGCTCCTCGAAGCTCGATGACCACCATCCGCCGACGCTGGACACCAGCAGCCGACCGGACAGAAGTAGAAGGGTGCGGGTGGTGCCAGCCCAAGCTGCGGGCGGCCGGCGATGCGAGGTCGGTGACCGGCGGTGAACTCACCTGCAGTTCGGTGGGGCGGATGCTGCGGCGTGGCCTGCGGAGTTCGCTGTGGACGAGGCGGGTGCGGGCGGCCAGGGGTTGGTCGAAGCTGACGTGCCGCATCACCTTCACCGTCGCGTAGACGCCCAGGGCGGGGCCCCAGATGAACGCGACCGCCCCGACCAGGAACGTGTCGAACACCGGAATCAGTTGGTGAACGGCTGTCCCCAGCAGCCACAACAGGCCGGCGGTGGCCGGCATGGCGGCGAGGGTGACGACCCACTGCACGTAGGTCCACTCGAACGGCAAGGTGGCGCCGGTGGGGCCCAGCCACACCGCCCGCAACCGGCGCGGGCCGTCATCGGTATGCAACAGCGGCATGACCAGGTCCTCCCGGTGTCAGAGGTTGAAGCCGAGGAAGGCGAGGATCTGCTTGCCGAACGTGGCAAACGCGATCCCCCCGGCACCGATCGCGAACAGGGCGATCCCGATGAACGTGTTCACGGTAATCCGCGCCGTCTCGGCGTAGTCGGCCCGCTTGGAGCGGGACACGATCGAGATGGCCGCGAAGCACACGACCAGGCCCATCAGCACGACCATCAGTCGCTGCAGGTTGTCTTCGGTAAACATGAGGGGTTCTCCAATCAGAAGGGGTGGGGATGCTGCGATCACCCGACGGCAGACACCGCGGGCGACAAGCAACAGGAGCGGGGTGGGACGGAGGGGTGGGAACACTCCCTCAAGCGGGTGTCCTTGGGGTGAAGAGCGGGGTGGTCGGGTCGGGGTGGGGCCTGGTTCCCGTCATCGGGAGGGTTCGTGGGTGGGAGCCCCTGTCAAGGGCACGGTGTGTCCTGACGGATTCGCTGCGCTCACCCTTGACAGGAGCCCCCACCCACACAAGACGGCAGTTAACGGGAACCAGGCCAAAGTCCGGTCAGCGCGGGCGAACCGACGACTCAGGGCGGCATCGCGGTCACACCCCCCTCCACCGGCGAGGCACGCTTCGCTTCAGCGAGGGTCTTGGCGTGTTCGTAGTCGGCGCGCCACTGCCGCCGCTCCGCCACACTGCGCAGGATCACTCCGACGTAGGCGGCGGGGCGGTGCTCGAGTTTGGTCCACTCGAACCGGGTTTGGCCTTCCTCGGTGCGGACGTCGGCGGCGAGCCGGTCGATCTCCGGTGGGGTGAGGCCGGCCTCCTCCAACACTTGGCGGACGACCAGGGCACGGTCGGCGCGATGCCTTGAGAGGGTCTTGCCCGACCACTTCCGGGACACCAACACGCGTCGGCCGCCCAACCCGAGGCATTCGCGTTCGTGGGCCTTCTTCCAACACCGTCCCGGCACCAGGCCGGGGCCGGCGTCCTTGGGTTGGATGCCGTAGCGCAGCCAGTTCGCGCACTGCTCCGAGCACGGCAGGAACCGCAACTCCTCATGCAGCCGGTCCACATGCGCCTCGTAGGCGTAGTCCACGCAGTCGGGGTTGGTGAAGGGTTCGGTGACGCTCTTGGTCAGGTACTTCACCAGGTACCGGATCGCCCGATCAGCGTCCGGCGAGGGGGCGATGATGCCGCGGATGTCGAGCTGCTTCCCGAACCGGAGCACGTGCGCCGGGCGGGCGTCCGGATCGTTGCCGAGGCGGTCGAGGGCCTGCCGCCAGGACGGCAGCACGATGCCGGTGGTCGGGTCGACGTAGTCGCTGCCATCCCACACCGGCGGCCGTGCGTTCTCGTCGTAGACGGGCGTGTGGAAGGGCGGCCACCAGACCTGGACGTAGGTGGCGGCCACGACCTGGCGGAGGATCGCCCGCGGGATCGCCCCGCGGAGGGCGGCGTGCAGGTGGGGGGCGCCGCGTTTCTGGGGTTCGACCACCGAGAAGTACTGCACGTCGAAGCCAGCGCAGCGGCGCAGGTTCTTGAAGAACTGGTCCACCAGCCGGGGGAACAACACCGCATCTAGCGCGGCCCGGCGGTAGCGGTAGCCGTCCGGATCGGTTGGGATGCCGTGGTGGACCTTCCCGTACGACGGCAAGGTCAACGTCACAAACATCGAGGGCCGATACACCCGCCCATCCGGACCACAGAAGGTTACCCCGACCGTCCGGTCCGCCATCGGCACCCGAGGCAGCTCCGGGACATCCTCCCGCCGGCGCGTCGACCGCACCCGACGTGCGGGAAGATCTGCGTCCTCGGCTGGCGGGACGTCCTGGACGTCGTCCTGGGCGGGTGGGTCGAGGGGTTCGGGTTCGTCGGTGCGGTGCCAGCCTTCGGCGCACTGCTGCATCCGAAGGCGTTGGGCCTTCTTCGCGCACGCCGGGCAGCGGGATTCCCGGGTGGAGCCGCAGGGGATCGCGACGATCTCCTCGACGCCGGTGTGCCGATCCCGCACCGAGCGGAGTTGCGGGCGTACGCAGACGCCCTCAGCGACCGCGAGTTCGCGGGCCATCGCGGGATTGACCGCCGCCTGGACTGTTGCCCTCGCCTCAACTGACATCGGATGTCACCTCCCGCACATCACCAGCGGACTCGAGGGCCGGAAAGCCGGTGGGGGTGCCGGGGGCGGGGAACTGGCGGGCGACCTGGCGGATCAGCTCATCGGGCACGTAGCCGGCGCGGACCCGCTGCGGGCGACCGTCCTCGGCCACCACGAAGCCGACGCCAGGCTGGGTGGCGGGGATCTTGTGGCAAAGTGCGCCCGCAGTGACCGCACCATCGCCAAGCAGCATGGCCACCTCCTCCTTGTCGCGCAGCCGCAGCGCGATGGCCTGGGTGAACAACGAGCGCATCCGGACCACTTCCTTGCGGGGGTCCTGCAGGAACGCGAACACGTAGAAGCCGGGCGCCCGACCCGTCGACAACAACACGCCGAGGGCTTGTTCGGCGCGGCGCAGCAGGTCACGTTCGGGCAGATACGCCAAGAGGGAGGCCAGTTCGTCGATCACGATCAACACCAGGGGTTCGGCGCTCGTCGGAGTGTGCGTGCGGGCGCGGCCAGCCAGTGAGCGCGCGCGGGTCTGGCAGTCGACCACAGCGTCCTCCAGCAGGGCGACGGCGTCGGCCGGCGTGGTGGCCCAGGAGGTGAACAGGGGACCGCCGAGGGCGAGCTCCATGCCGCCCTTCAAGTCGACGCCATGCACCCGGACAGTGCCGGCGTGAATCGCCGGGGCGAGTCCGACCAGGAGGCCCCACATCACCGACCCCTTCCCGGCACCGGTGGAACCGCCTACCAGGGTGGAGACCCGGACGTTCAGCCACCAGGTGCTGCCGTCCTCGGCCCGTCCGAGGGCAACCCGGTCGAGGTCGAGGGGCTCCAGAGTCGAGGGGCGGGTCGGCGGTGGGGTTTGCTCGAAGGCCGTGGCGAGGGTGTCGGTGAAGGACCAGACGACCTCACAGCCGGTGGCCTGCTTGGTGGCGATCACCCGAACCCGGGCAGCCTCCAGGGCAACGCGCAGGCGCTCCTGCGCGGTGGCGAATTCGTCGACGGTCTGTCCGACCAGCAGCATCGGTACGGCGTGCAGCTCGCCGTCCTGCCACCAGGCGCGGCGCAGCTCGGGAACCTCCTGGTGGGCGTGCGGGCCGCGGGCCAGGCCACAGCCGGCCATCAGCTCCGGCCACGAGCGGCGCAGCCAGCGGGATACCCGACGGCGCCACCACGGATCCCGCACCAGCCGCGCGAAACTCCCCGGCGCATACCGACGCCACCCAGCGAAGACGATCCCGACGCCGAGAAGGACCATCAGCCCGAACAGCGACTCCCGCGTGTAGCCGGCCAGGGTGGCGGCCAGGAGCACGAGGCCGGTCGGCAGCGAGATCCGGGGGAACCTGACGGGCGCACCGACCAGGGCGCGAAGCCACCAGCTGGCCTCCCGCACACCCACCACGGTCCAACCCCAAGGTCCCGCTGCCGACCGCACGCTCATGACCTCACGCCCCCTCAGGAGGAGCCGGACCGTCGGTGTCGAAGGTCGGGAGGCCGACGGTGTCGACGGCGTGGTGCCACAACTGCCACACGATCGGATCGCCCTCCCACTCGATCGGGTTCACCAGCGCACCCCAGGACCGGTCGGGCTCCGACTCGACCCGCACCTCGACCGGCACACGCAGAGTCGGCGCGCCCCCGTCCTGGGTCGGGACAGCCAGACCCTCCAGGGTCAGCGCATGCGCCTCGACAGCCTCGGTGAACCTCACCGCGTAGGCCTCGTAGACGTACAGGTAGCGGCCCCGGAGCCGCTCCCACTCGGTGTCCCGGGTGTTCTCATCCAAGGCAAGGGAGAACGGCAGTTCGGCTTCGGCGTCGAAGAACGAGGGCAGGCAGCCGGTGTCCTCCACCAGCTGGGCCACGTTCAACGGCACCACCAGCGGCTCGGTCCGATGCGCCAACAGCAGCTCCTGACCGAAGCCGACGGTGCCCCGGACCAGCTGATCCACCAGGTCCGACTCCCACGACCCAGGCCTGCCGGCCGTCACCAGGTCCACATCACCCAAGTTCCCGGCCACCGCCCCCAACGCCGAAGCCAGGAAACCGCCGAAGTCGGCCGGCTCCACCTGACCACCCGCCAACGTGCGCGTCGACCGCGCGGCCTGCGTCAACACCATGACCGCCTGCGACCACAAAGACTCGCGGACCGAGGCCTCATGCTCCCAGGCTTCGTGCACCTCGGCGCTTAGGACGAACGCCTGCTGCTCGGTGGACATGGTCAGGCCTTCTCAGCCGGCAGGCGATGGTTCCGCGGTGCGGCCATGCCGGAGGCGCGCAGGCTGTAGGCGATCTTCTGCCGGCCGTTGCCGACATCCTTCAGGTACGGGGTGACCGTCAGGTTCTCCAAGTAGACCGGGCGGACCGGGATCCCGTTCGCCTGCTCCGGCGGCACCGGCTGCACCGGCGCAGCGATCTTCACCTTGAACGTCCGCTCCCGCGCCTCGGGATCGAAATCCATCACATCCACCGTCCACACCAGGACGCCGGTGTCTTTCTCCTTCGCCTGAACCCGGTTCTCTCGCGTCGACAAGTCGAAATCGACCATCGCCGACACCTCGCCGACCACCCCGCACCCATGCGGGAACACCTCGTTGAACTCCACCTTGAACGGACCCTGAACTGACATGATTCTCTCCTAGGGGGCTCGACAGACCTCTGGGCGGTCTGTCTAGGGCTACACCGTAGTGTGCCTAGACTGACCTATGCAAGGTCTACTCAGACAGTTGTGGAAAGTCGTGTTCGCGCACCCGTAGACGCGCTGCCAGACTGTGGGGGTGGACGTGAGCGAGATCATCAGGCGACGACGCCAAGAGCTCCGCATGTCCCAAGCCGATCTGGCGGAGAAGGCCGGCACCCTGCCCCGACAGATCCGCCGCTACGAGGCCGGCGAGGTTCAGCCCTCCTTCGCGCAGGCCAAGGCGATCGCCGACGCGCTTGAGATCAGCCTGGACGAACTCGCCGGGGGCATGCCGTTCGAAGGCATAACCGGGACTTGGTGGATCGCCTGGAAAGAGATCCAGGACGCAGACCCGATCATCACCCAAGTCCAAGTGAGCCACGCTGGCAGCGACTATCAGGCGCAACCCCTCGACCCCGAAGACGAGGCGTCCCTCGACCCACGCTGGCGGTTGACCTTCAAGCGAGAGCGCGACGAAGGCCTGCTCGGCTGGTTCGTCGACAGCCACACCATCGGCGTCGCTGTACTCCAGCCCATGTCACCGGGATGGGCAGGGCGCTGGGTCGGGGTGCCTAAGCCGGAGCGCCCGGCTGCAGGCCATGTGGCGCTCTCACGTGAAAAGGACGATCTTGTGAGGCTCCTCGGCGCAATGGTCGCCCCGTGACTACAAGGGTGCCGTGGTGGCCACCAACGCCTCCGTGAGTGAGCGTTGCCGCTGTACTCCATTCCCAGGCGCGACCTCCCAGGCCGGATCAGGTAAGCGCAGTCGGCGATGCGGGAGCACTCCTCACCGTCAGCCAACGAGACCTTTACGCCTGAGTCACCTCAGATGCGGACCCACATCCATCCCGTAAGATCGTAAAGCGCCTCGCCCGTAGCGGTGGCACCAACGCGAGGGAAGTGGTCCTCGTCGTCGCTCTCATTACTGCTGTACACGAGCTCGTCACCCACCACTGTGACATCCCCCCAAGATCCATTCGGGTCATTGCTCGTCCACCTTGAGAGGAAACTCCTCATCGCGCTCGCCGTGGCAATAGGCCGAACCCACCCATTCCAAGTGGTGTCGAGGATGGCGTGCGCTTGTAGGGCCAGGTCGCTCGACATGTTTTCGATGGCGGAGTCGAGGCACACCTCAACTGCGCCTTCTACGAGCCGAGGGCGCCCGTGTAGTAGCTCAGACATTGCCGTTCCCCTCAAGATGAGCGATCGCCCGTGCAATCGCGCCTTGTGCTTCGCGCAAGTCTCTGATCATTACGGAGTAGCCCACTCGCTTCTCGCCCCTGGCCACAACCCAGACACCAACGCCTTGCTCCGGACGCAGCAGCCCGTCGTTGACGAGTTCGAGCTGCGCGGCCCTGATGGTATTCAAGGCCTTCACGTCGAATTCTTGCATCAACTCCACAATCGAGGGCAGCTTGGTCCCGACCGGATAGATCCCGTCGTTAATGCGTGCTCGCAGCGAATCAGCGATCGCGCGGTAACGTGCCCTCTGCATGGGAGCTACTCTATCAAGCCCTTCAGGAACTGTATAGGGCTTGGGAGACTGTCAGGTGGGTTCGCTCCAGACCGAGGCCTCCGCCAGTTGGTCCCCTCGTGAGGGCTCGCGTGGCTGGGGAGGAGGGTGCGCGAGATGGGGCAAGATGGACCTCGTGGCCACGATCATCTCTGAGTACTTCGGTTTTCGCCCGGCGGATCACTCCCAAGAAGCCCTGGAGGCGGCGGCGCGGGAACACTGCCCCTTTCTCGACAGCAGGTGCACGAAGGTGATTGGAGGAGGGCTTGTGTCGGGAGTGTGCACCCTGAAGCCTGTTACCGGGACTCCCGTCATCTGCTGCCCGAATCGCCTTTACGCCGAGGGACATAGCTTCCTCCAAGATGTCGCTGACCGAGCTTTCGGGCCAGGCTTCGGCCTGAGCGCGGGACGCTCAGCGTACGTTCAGGCGCGATCTACAGGCACCCCCACCATCGCGGTTTGGGGTAAAGGCTACGGAGGTGAACTTCGTCTGCCGCAACGAAAGGGCACCGGGAACTACTTCGTTGACTGGATTCTCGCGAAGATCTCCCCAAGTGGTGACCTGGAGCATTTCGTGGCTGTCGAAGTGCAGTCGATCGACACGACCGGAAACTACCGTGACGGTATTGCGTCGCTCCGCAACAATAAGCGCGTCATTGTCGCCAACACTGCGGGATTCAATTGGGAGAACGTGGCAAAACGTATCATTCCTCAACTGCTCTATAAGGGCCATGTCTTGCAGCGCGAGGACAAGTGTGAGCGCGGCCTCTTTTTCGTCTCACCCACCCCTGTCTTTAACAGAATCATGGCGCGCCTAGGCGGACAGAGCGCGCTCATTTCCTACCCCATGAAGAGCAGCACTATCACGTTCATGAACTACGATGTGGACTGGTTGAACGCAGCGGATGGGTCCCCGGCGCCTCTCCGGTTGGAGCAGGTCTTCACCACAGACACGGGACAGGTTGCGTCAGCGTTCGCCGGGCAGGGCGTCATGCCTCCTGCGGACAGCTACCGAGACGCGATCCTGGCCGCCCTGTCCTGACCGGGGCGTGGCAGACGCCACCTGAAGCCTGAGGCACGTACTATGGCGAACACTTTGAGAGAGGGAGGCCGAGTGACTCGTACCGTCGTTTCACTGTTCAGCGGGGGAGGCGGCTTGGACCTCGGGTTCGAGGCCGCTGGCTTCGACGTCGCCGTGTGCTTGGACAACGATCCGGTTGCATGCCAGACCCTGCGCTACAACCGCCCCGCGTGGAACGTGGTTACAGGGGACATCAGAGACTTCGACGCCGTGCCGTACCGTGGTGCAACGGTCGTCGTCGGCGGACCTCCGTGTCAAGGCTTCAGCACAGCAGGTAAGGGTGACGCAAACGATCCTCGGAACTTCTTGTGGAAGGAGTATTTCCGCGTAGTCGAGGAAGTGCAGCCGGCCGCTGTGGTTCTTGAGAACGTGTCTGCTCTGACACACAGAAGAAACGGTGACCATCTCACGGGGATAATGAAAGCGCTTGGGGATGAAGGTTTCGACTTCGCATACCAGGTGCTCAATGCCGCGGACTACGGCACCCCACAGAACCGGAAGAGATTGATTGTTGTCGGGGTGCGCGGTGCCAAAGCGTCACTGCCGGATCCGACAACGCCTGACAATCCACCGACTGTCTGGGACGCGATTGCAGATCTCGCTGACCTTGGCTATTCCCCGGAATCCAACCACACGCCCAATCGGCACGCCGCCCACGTGGCAGAGAGATGGGCAAAGCTGGGCCCCGGTGAGAACGATCCCAACTACAATCGCGCTCGACTGGACCCAGCGCGTCCGAGCGCTACCATCCGGGCGGGTGGTGGGTATGGCCCCAAGGGCGACCACTTGGCTGGATTCCACCCCCCAATCCATCCGACGCTCCCTCG
The DNA here is from genome assembly GCF_059515965.1 of Propioniciclava sp. LT432. Classification (NCBI taxonomy): domain Bacteria; kingdom Bacillati; phylum Actinomycetota; class Actinomycetes; order Propionibacteriales; family Propionibacteriaceae; genus Propioniciclava; species Propioniciclava sp. LT432. Next base: position 85,257 of record NZ_JCAKNE010000023.1, read on the forward strand.
ACAGCTGACAGTGCGCGAGGCTGCCCGGATTCAAGGCTTCCCAGATGACTGGTTCCTCTGCGGGCCGAAGACGATTCAAGGGCGGCAGGTGGGGAACGCGGTGCCGGTCCCCCTTGCCACTCAGATTGCGCTGCACGTTGGCCGACTACTGGATCAGGCGGAGGAGCAAGGTTCACTGCGTGTGGCCTCTTAGGTTACTGGGGGATGAGTCCCACGTATCGTGGTTCAAGCTTGGAAAAGAGTTCGCGGGGAGTCGAAGTGGCCCGAGCCACATGACCACCTCGACCCCGCGAAACGAGAGTATCCGAGATCTGCGCGACAATGACGTCGAGGTGCTTCTGAATATCGACGTCCCAATACCGCAGTACAGACCACCCCAAGTCGCGTAGGGCGGCGTTCACCTCTTGGTCCCTCTGCATATTGCGTGAGATTTTCGTGCGCCAGAATTCGGATGCTCGATCCCTTGCGAAGCGTGTGGGGTGACCATGCCAGAATCCTCCGTCCACGAAGACCGCTAGTCGCCACCGTGTGAAGACGATGTCGGGCCGTCCAGGGAGGGACCTCAGTGATACGCGATAGCCGACAAGACCTGCAGCCCTTAGCCCCCGGCGAAGCCGCATCTCGGGACCGGTATCGCGGGAGCGGATCGCCGCCATGTTGCGAGAGCGGGCCTCAGGGGTCAAGTGGTCTGGGGACATCGAGCAGCCTCCGTCTTTGGCTGATGGCTCATGGCTCGCCGAGCCGGTACCTCGGACATTGGAACCTGCCAGGGACTGTTCCTGGTGAATCTACCTCTACAGGATCAAGGCGCCGGCTGCGCCGGCGCTGCGCTCCGGTCCGCTCCTCGCTGCGCTGCGGTGCGGTCCTCCCGCAGCCCGTGCTGCCCCGCTGAGGCTTCGAGAACTCGACCAATTCTGCAACTCTCAAGTCGGGAGCTCCTGGGATGCACCGGCATCCCTCACCACAATCGCTGTTGGCACGGAAGCACTCACCAAGACATGCTTTCGCAGCTCGCGAACCCTTTCTTCGTGACTCCTGCCAGGTAACACTTCTGGATTGTCTTGCAGAAAGTCTACGGCTGCCTCTTGTGTGTCAAAAGTTTGGAGCTCCACATGGAAGCCCTCCTCCGCCCAATCGTGAACTTCGCCCCACCTTTTCGGATCCACGACCAAGACACAGTCGTCTTCCAGCCAAGGGGACCCTGCCACGATCAATCCGTGGTGCAACCCCCGGACACCTCTCGCTCGAGCGTCAAGAGTTACCCCTTCGTCTATGGATTCCACTTCAATCGAATCTCGTCCAACCCAACTCGGCGAGTGCAATATCAATCGCGGCTCATACCCCGAATCTCGCATTTCTTTGATCAAGTTGTCCAGGCCGCCAGGCTCTTTGGCGCTCTCGTGATGATCTGAGTCTTCGACATCGTGGTGATTGCCATTAGGATTCATATGCTCGATAAGGCTCCGATTCTCGCCCTGGGCCAAGGCATCTCCCAGCCGGCTGCCAAGCTGTGCAATGAATGAATCCGCTGGGTCCTCCTCGTATTGCCACCACTTGTGGATCAGGTGTGGAGGGAATCTCAGCCTGACCAGAGGGGGTGGTGTCTTCGGATGCACCACCAAGCCGCCCGCCGACAGCAAAGTCGCGAGGACGGACCTTCCTTCGTGCCAGGCTTGGAGGGCAGCTTGGCGGACGGCCGTCGCCGCAGTTGCCGGCACCTTTGCACTCATCAGGCGTTCATCCTCCATCCGAGTTTGCCGACGAGCCGCCTCGTTCAATTCCTTCTCTACCCTTGCTCGGACCGCCTCCGGATCTTCGTCACCAAGAACAATGCGTGCCACGGCAGGGTCCTTGGAAAGCTTTTCAAGCGCCTTCATGAGAGATTCGAGGTTCCGTGCCACCCACTCGCTGGGCTGAATGTTCAGGTCTCCCAGTTGTGCAATGGAGGCGAGAAGTACGATCACGGCCTCGACAACGGGTGTTAGGGAGTCAATCAGATGGACTTCCCCGCTAGGCAGGTCCGATCCAATCCAGTGGGATATCGGATCATCGGCACGTTCAAGGCCAGATGCTAGTGCTGTCAGCTGTGTGCCGTCGCGATAAGGTCCCCGGATCTCCTCGAACATCTTATGGAGAGTCTGATCGGATGGGTGTTCAATCAAGCGGCGAATGGTCCAACACGCGACGGCAAACCGAAGACGACCGCGTGCCTCGTGAATTTGAAGTGCAAGTTCCTTATCGAGCGTGTAGGGGCGATACTCGGCAGCATTCCGCTCCAGCCATGATTGCAGAAGCTGGTCAAGCACTCGGACAAGATCATGAAACTGATCGAACCTTCTGCTATCGATCGCAGTCTTCGAGCCCCCCGCGACCACGCCCAAGCCCCCCATAAGCATCTCAGCCGCTTGCTTTCGGCGGTCGTCTTCTAGGCGAGAGTCCTGAACCCTGGGGGCAATCGTCCCGTTCATGAAGTGAGAAAAATTCAGGACGGTATGTGACTGCACCAGGGATGCTGTCGCTCCTTCCCCAATCGTCATTAAGCTGGATGTAAACCGCAGCATTTCGATGACTAAGCCGACGGAGCCCAACTTGACGGCACGTGATGCAATCGCAAATGGTTGGTATGCCACCGCAAGTGCAATCTCCCGAACTCCGCACGAGACCGCGGCGAGAGCCTGCTCATAGATATTGCGAGTCACGCGCTCCACGGGTCCTCGTTCGAATAAAAAGAGCGTGCTCGTCAGTTCGACTGAATAGTCGCGACCATAGGTTTGATCCCATGCTTCTGGAATGGCGAGTATCAGAGCGGCTTGGCTATCAATAATTGCTGTCAGCTGACCCAGGCGTGCATCCCTAATAGCAGTAATGGCTTCGTCATGAAGCTCCTGCGCCAGTCCATGAAGGGTCAGGTCGCTTGCCGAGTTGCGGGGAGAGCCGATGCGGACGATGCGTCTTGCGAGGGACGCGTCTTCATTCAGGGAGGGTGTGTAGGCGAGGACGGGTGTATCAGCCGAAACCTGCTGGCCAAGTAGCACTAGGAGTTCCGGCTCACTCCCTGTCGTCCTCGCGAGTCGGACGAGCCGCCGAATGTCTACGTCGCTTACCTCCCCGGCATGTCCGGCCAGCACTTCAACTGCAGCTGACGGACGGCTCAGAATGCGGAGCTTGAACTCCCACCTCTCCTCAAACTCCTGCAACGCCTGGAGCCCCAGGCGCCGAAGCGCGTCACCGCCAACGTGATCCAAGGCTTGGCGCCTGATGAGCTCCAGCCTTCGATGTTGTAGTCGAGACGTGTCCACCGCTCTCAGCGTGGCTGCAAAAATGACTGCAACGCTAAGTATCGCAATACAAGCGAAGCCGGTAGCCCAAGATGCCGCCCATCTGGCAGGAGCGTCAGTGCCAACCCTCAATAGTACGAGCCCGATCACAATTAGGGCAGATACGCCAAGGTATACGATCAGCTGAAAGAGCTGCCAAACTCCTGAATCGCGGACAGCGGTCGAGCGCGTTGCACTCAGGCCTTGAAAGGCGAAAAAGACCACTGCTAGCGAAAGTCCGGTGGTAGCGGCTACCACCTGCCACAACTGTCCCAAGAAGTCCGCGGCAACTTGTGGATCATCCAAGGCTGTGAACCAAGCCCAGCCGGGAATAAAAAGGCCACCAATAGCGAAAAGGAGCATCAAGGCTGGTGTCAAGGCAGTTCGGGCACTGGGGGAGAGCGAGCGCCAGATGCGAATTGCCCAGGTGCGCGCTCGACCCCGTCCCGGCGGATGGGGCAAAGCCAAGTAGTTTCGAAGGCTTCGGGGGAAATCGCCCATATTCCCCTTCCTGGTGACTAGATGACGTGCCGCGTGGAATATTCGCTTCCAAGGTGGTGTTGCTGAAGCATTTTCAGTTGGCATGCCGGCTCCAACGTGCCAAGCCCTGAAGCGAACGGACCGCAGGCGCGTCGCCTCCTGCAAGTTCCTTCAGGCCTAAATTCCCCGGGCCTGCAAGATTCCAGACCAACTCGGGCATACTCCCTAGGGGCGATTGGGCCAGGTCGAGGTTGGTGGGTAGATCGTCGGGCATCACCGTCCAACCTTCCCATAGGATCGCCTCCGCAGCCCGCGACTGAGCACTCCCTGTCACTGCGTCTTCCGGCTGCTCCCGCAATGCCGCGTTCCTAGCGGGCCTCAACTGCGACTTTCGCCGACTGATCGATGGTGTAGCCCTGTCCTCGCGGTCTTCGGGGTTCTCCTGGTCGGCGCGCGGGGGCCTCAATGGCATCGTCGACTTGGGCGATCTCGGATTCCGCCGGAAGCCAGTCGGTTCTACCTGGACGTTCCACGAGATTGCGGAGCTCGGGCAACACGTCAAGGGCTGCGCGGGGGAGCCAAGTAGGTCTGAAACGTACGCACAGTGTCTCGTTAGGGGATCCAGGGGAAATCATCCGCTTTTCTGAGTGCTAGGCCTTAAGGGGGCGCGCAGCCTGAGGAGCGCAGCGCGCCGAGAGCGGATGGTCGACAGGGGGAAGGGTTAGATGAGGGGCTCAAAGTCACCCAGGCCAATCGAGACCCCGGGGAGCCACAAGGTTCGGCTCCCGCCTTTCGTGCGTGAGAACCTACAGCAGCCCACCAGATGGGCTCCGTCCAACGCTCGACCGCCGCTCTGCGGACACCCACAATCTGCTCTGAGGTGCTGTCGTAGTCGATGACCACATCTCCAGACTTGACCTCGCCCACAAGGGCGTACCCGGGCGTCTCGACGCCGCCTCTGGGTGCAAGGGAGCCTTCAGATGGCTCGATGTCATCCCGTCGAGTGATCTCCGTGAAAGGGCTGGCAAGTCAACATGGGCCGGCCTTCGGTGGCGGAGTGCCGCCTGCCGCCGAATCGAACAAGATGGCGAAGTCGTGCCCAACGTGTTGGCCGGACGGGGCCTTGGCAGGTGCACAAGGGGCAAGTATTCAAGGCGATCGAGCGGTGTGCCCGCGCGAGTCTTCCATCTTCCCAAGCTGGACACGCGGGTTCGATTCCCGTCGCCCGCTCCAATCGAACGGCCCTGGTCCCAGAGCTGTGGCGCAAGCTTTGCGACAGGGCGACGAGGCTGTACGTCCTGTTCCACGCGTGAGGCGCCGTAACCGGGGGATGATTCCTCCCTGTCCAGCGGGAAGCGGCGCGCCTAGGTGTACCGAGCCAAGAGGTTGGTGACAGCGCGTCGGTATTGACGTGAGGGAGGACCCCCGGGTGGGGTGTGGCTTGTCGAAGGTCACATCTCACACCCGGAGGTCCTCGTGTCCCACCGTAACGCCCGCCTCAACTTTCATGGCCGCAAGCTGCTGGTCGATCGGGTCCGATACCAGCACTGGCCGGTCGCCCATGCAGCGAAGGCGATGGGGATTTCACGTCAGTGTGCTCACCGCTGGCTGGCACGCTGGGACGCCGAGGGCGAGGCCGGTCTGCATGACCGGTCCAGCCGTCCTCACGCGTGCCCGACCGCGACACCAGCCACGGTGGAGGACCTGGTGGTGGCCGCCCGTCAGGAGCACCGACGCGGCCCTGACTGGATCGCGGCCGAACTCGGGCTCGCGCCGCGGACCGTGACCCGGATCCTGCACCGACGGGGCATGCCGCCCCTGACCTGCCTGGACCCGATGACCGGCCAGGTGATCCGCACCTCGAAGCAGACCGCGGTCCGCTACGAACGCGAACGTCCCGGCGAACTGGTGCACGTGGATGTCAAGAAGCTGGGCAAGATCCCCGACGGTGGCGGCTGGCGGGCCCACGGACGCTCCGACACCATCGTCGCCAAGAACAAGCGGCCCAAGATCGGCTACGACTACGTCCACTCGATGGTCGATGACCACTCCCGCCTGGCCTACAGCGAGATCCACGACGATGAACGCGTCGACACCTGCGCCGGCTTCCTGCTGCGAGCCGCGGCCTACTTCGCCACCCACGGCATCACCAGCATCGAGCGAGTGATGACCGACAACGCGTTCGCCTACCGACATGGTCGAGCGTTCATCGACGCGGTCGAGACCATTGGCGCGAAGCAGAAGTTCATCAAACCCCACTGCCCCTGGCAGAACGGCAAGGTCGAACGCTTCAACCGCACCCTGACCACCGAGTGGGCCTACCGCCACGTGTTCACCAGCAACCAGGCCCGCCGCGACGCCCTTGACCCCTGGCTGGAGACCTACAACACTCAAAGACGCCACAGCGCACTCGGAGGACTACCCCCGACCAGCCGCCTGTCATGAACGTCGTGGCCCAGTACACCTAG